>DASZNX010000434.1:0-3511 GCA_035551075.1 Gemmatimonadales bacterium
GTCATGCCCCGATACTACCGAGCGCCTTCCGGTGCAGCAAGCAAGTGGCGCAACGCGGGCTCCAACGTACCGTAACAGAATTGGAATCCCGATTCGACCAGCCGCGCCGGCAGAACCCGCTGCCCGCTTTGCAACATTGCCGCACCTTCCGCCCCGAACGCGATCCGGAGCGCGAAGGCCGGAACCGGCACGACCGACGGACGCCCCAGGACTTTGCCGAGCGTCTTGGCGAACTCACGATTGGTGACTGGCGCAGGCGCGGTGACGTTCACTGGCCCGGCGAGATCCGGACTCGTGAGGATATGCAGGATGGCGTTGATCAGATCGTCGAGGCTCACCCAGCTGAAATACTGATTGCCGGTTCCCACCGGACCGCCGAGACCCACTCGAAACGCGGGCAGCATCTTCGCGAGCGCTCCGGACTTCGGCGCCAGGACGACGCCGAATCGCGTATTCGTCACGCGGATGCCCGCCGTGCTCGCCGCCGCCGTCGCGGCTTCCCAATCTCGGGCGACGTGGGCCAGAAAGTCGTCGCCCGGCGTGCTCTGTTCGGTGAGGGTCTCTTCCCCACGGTCGCCGTAATAACCGATCGCCGATGCAGCGACCAGCACAGCGGGGCATTGGCTGAGTCCGGCAATGGTCTCGCTGATCAGACGCGTGCCGTTCACGCGGCTGTCACGAATCCGCTGTTTCTTTGCCGGTGTCCAGCGCCCAAACAGGTTCTCGCCCGCGAGATGAACGACGACATCGGAGCCCTCGAGACCCGCGCGGTCGATCCTCCCCGCCTCCGGGTCCCACGACAGCGCGCATTCGCCGGGCGCCACACGGCGCCGTACCAGAGGCACAACGCGGTGTCCCTGCCCCACCAGCCGCGGCACGAGCGCCGAGCCGATGAGGCCCGTCGAGCCGCTCACCACGATTTTCATTCGGGAAGAATCGCTTCAGCCTCGATTTCCACCAGCATTGCTGGATCGACCAGCCGCGTAACTGCCACCAAGGTCGCCGCCGGCCGAACCGCGCCAAAGACCTCGCCGTGCGCGCGACCGACCGCCTCCCAGTGGGCGATATCGGTAACGTACATTCGGGTTCTCACGACATCGGCGAAGCGGGCCCCAGCCTGCTCGAGTGCCCGGCCGATATTCCGCAAGGCCTGTACCGCCTGAGCGTACGGGTCCCCGTCTCCCACGATCTTCCCCGCCGCATCGGTGGCCGTCGTCCCGGCCACGTGCACCACCTGGCCGACGCGAACGGCCCGCGAATAGCCCACGATGGGCTCCCACGGAGCGCCACTCGAGATATTCTGCCGCCTCATCGTCCCTCAAAGCCCGACGACGCGGGCGGAGGAGCGGCATTCCAGGTCACATGTGAGGGCGCGCCGGTCGACTTGGCCTCCGCGATGCGTTCGTCCGTTGCCCGCACGATTTCTTCGACCGCGCGCGGCGGGTTGAGGAAAGTCACCCCTCCGATACTGGGCGTCGCGATTTTGCCGTCGTTCGTGCGCAGGTCGGCCAAGCCGGCGCGCAGTTTATCGAGAACGATCCGGGCGGACGCCGCGGTGGTCTCGGGGAGCAGCGCGATGAATTCGTCCCTGCCGAGTCGCGCGACGACGTCGGTCGCCCGCAGCGCGCTGCGCAGTGCGGTCGCGGTCGACCGCACCAGTTCGTCGCCAACCCGCGAGCCGAGGTCAACGGCCGCGACGCTGAAGGGGTGCTGGTATCGCCGGGCGCGTTCGATCTCAGCGCCTGCCGCTTCGTGAAACGCGCGCGCGTTGCGGACACCGGTGAGATCGTCAATTCTTGCGAGACGCCGCTCCCGCGCCAACGAACGGCGCAGCGCGAGGATGGCCCAGGTTAGAGCCCCGATCGCGATCAGGGCCAGGAGGATGATAGGCAAGCAGGTCTGCAGCATTGGTCGGCGCGGTCCTTGATCCCTTGGCCCTGATCTCGGGGGAAACCTACAAACGGGTACAGCTTGCGACAGGCCCCTCGGCATGCGTCCTGGCCCGCCCCCACGAGCCCTAAGGGCCCCTTCCAGAACGCCAAGTGACTGTGCAATCTCCGGTTCCAACCAGAAGGAAGCGCCCAATGAGCGAGAAGCAGAAGTTCCAGGAGGCTTGGGACAACGAGTCCGCGACCACGCTCAAATTGTTGAAAGCCTATCCGCAGGACAAACCGGACCTCAAGCCCCATCCGAGTTGCCGGACCGCCAAGGAGCTGGCGTGGACTTTCGTTTTCGAAGGCGTGGCCGGCTCGCAGGCTGTTCAGGGCGAGATGAAGTTTCCGCCGCCCAACATGCCCCCGATGCCGTCCACGTGGCAGGGGATGATCACCGAGGTCGAAAAGGCACTCAAGGTGATCGGCGATAAGGTCAAGAAGGTGGATGACGCGCAGCTGAATACGACCGTGAAGTTCATGACTGGGCCCAAAAAGATGAGCGACATGCGGCGCATGGACGTGCTCTGGTTTCTGCTGAACGACCAGATTCACCATCGAGGGCAGTTTTCGGTGTACCTACGCATGTCCGGCGCCAAGGTACCGTCGATCTACGGTCCCTCCGGCGACGAGAAGTGGAACTGAAGCACTTTAAGCGCAAAAAACGGATAGATGGCCGCGGCACGAGTCACTATGATGAGGGCGTGATGAGTGCCGCTGCTGTTTTCGCCCGACCTGCGCTCTCCCTGCCCGTGTTGAGCGCCGATGACCGTTGGCGTGCTGTGTTGGCGCGCGATCGCCGTTACGACGGTGCGTTTGTCTACGCAGTCCGTTCGACGGGCATCTACTGCCGGCCCTCGTGCGCGAGCCGCCGGCCGCGCCGCACGCAGGTGACCTTCTTCGCGATACCGGAAGTCGCCGAGCGCGAAGGTTATCGAGCCTGCCGCCGCTGTCATCCAGCGGACGTCAACCGCGGCGACCCAGTGGTGATGCTCGTCCGCGAGGCGTGCCGGGCGCTCGACACGGGTGAGAAACCGCGAACGGCGATGCCTCGCCTGGCGCGCGCGTTCAAACGCGTCCTCGGGATCACGCCCAAGGAATACGTGGCCGCACGTCGCATCACGCGGCTCAAACAGGAATTGAAACGGAGGAAACACGTGGGACCAGCACTCTATGAAGCCGGCTACAGCTCGTCGAGTCGCGTCTACGAGCACGCTGACCGGCAGCTGGGCATGACGCCGGCCACCTACGCGAGAGGCGGTGCCGGCGTGGGGATCGCCTACGTGACGGTCCCGACCTCGCTTGGCCGATTGCTCGTGGCGGCGAGCGAGCGCGGCCTCTGTCGGGTGGCGCTCGGCGACAACGCGGCGGCGTTAACGAGCGAGCTCCTCAGGGAGTTTCCCGAAGCGCGTGTCGTGCAGGACAAGAGCGGCCAACTCCACGGCTGGGTAACGTCGATTCTCGCCTATCTCGATGGCAAGGAGCCCGCGCTCGCGCTGCCGCTCGATATTCGGGCGACCGCATTTCAACGTCGCGTCTGGCGAGAGCTGCAACGGATCCCATTCGGGAAGACGCGGTCG
>DASZNX010000435.1:0-4207 GCA_035551075.1 Gemmatimonadales bacterium
TATCAGACGGACGAGCGAGCGGCCGGTGCCCTGACCATGGAATCGGAAGTGGAGTCGCGCGAGCCGGTGGGCGGGTTTCTCCTGTCACCCTTGAAATTCGTCACCGATCTCTCGACCACTCACGACGTGACGATAGCCGGCACATCGTATAGCGGCGTCCATTACCTCGATGATGTCCAGATCTCGTGTTTGCAGGCGGGACAGGCAGCCTGCCAGGACCTGGTGCCCTTTCTCGATCGCAACGATCTGCTATCTGCTCAGCCCTACCGTATGAATCCGTACGCGGTCGAACAAAGCACCTACCTTTCGTTTTTCACGAGTGGTTTCGATGGGCCGTTTGACTTGAGCCGCGAACATCGGACCCAGGGCCGTTTGGGACTCGATTGGCAGGTGGCCGCGGCGCACCAACTGTTCGCAGGTTTCGAGTTCGCCAGCTTCGACACGCGCCGATATAACGCGGGTACAATCTCCGCGTTCTCTCCCAATGGATATGCCGAGCAGCCGAGACGGACGGGCGCATATGTTCAGGATCGGGTACAGTTCGCGGCGTTCGAGCTCACTGCAGGTTTGCGCCTCGATCGGTTCGATAGCCGTGCATTGTATCCAGTAGTACCGGGCCGCATTTCGTCGATTACGGACACATCTGTGGTCGTGGGAAGCGACACCTTTCACTTCGCGCCATTCGATCCGCACAATCCGACCGCGAACTTCCAGCCCGCAAGTGCGCACTCGATCTTCAGTCCTCAGGTGCGTCTCTTGTTTGATGCCTGGGACGGCGGGACGGTGCGGTTCACCGCGGGGCGGCAAGCGCAGATTCCGGGGTTTGAGAGTCTGTTCTCGTACAAGAACACCGACCTGACCCAAACCAACCATAACACGCCATTCGGACGAGACATCGAGCCCGGGCACATGGATCTATTCGAGCTCGGCGCGCACGCCACGCTCGCAAAGGACCGCAACACGATTGCAGATGTTGCGCTGTATTCGGAGAATCTCACGGGCGAGGAGGTTCGGCTCGCCAAATACTCCGACCCGGGTGTCGGAGGACTGCCCGGAGATTTTCCCATTTTCATGACGTTCAACCGGGGGCACGTGCGCGGCATCGATGCAAGCATCAGCCGCCGCATCTCGAGCGTAGTGAACGGTGCCATCAGCTTCAGTCATCAGGATGGCTCGGCGCTCGATGGTTCGCGCACCTTCGCATCGGTCTACGGGGCGCTGACGTTCGGAAGTAGGAGTTCGGCACTGCTCCAGAACACCGACATCAACACGGTACTGCGAGTGAGCACCAATAGACGCTACACCCGGGAGCAGAATTTCGGGACGGGCTCCACGATTGAAAATAGCGGCGGGTTTTTTATCGAACCGCAGAGTGCGTCACAGCTTTCTTTGGTCAAGACCATCGATATTCGAATTACGCGCACCTTTCCGCTTGGTCGCCTGGGCGGCGCGGTCTTTATCGAATCGAGCAATCTGCTCAACTGGACCAACCTGACCGACATCTTTACCGAGACGGGAAAGGTGACCAATGACTTATACCGCGCGAGGTGGTTATCTGAGCAACTTTTGCAGCTGGAAACTGAAGCACGAGAAAACGGATTGTTCACGACCGCACCGGGGACGGGCGAACCAGCAGTGGACTTGCGGAGTCCCGGCATCTGTGCGAGCTGGAGCTCGCGGACCGGCAACGGCGCCGGCGGTCCAGCCGATTGTGTGCTGCTGACACGAGCTGAGAGGCGCTTCGGCAATGGCGACGGGTTGTTCACGCGATCGGAATACACGACCTCGTTCGGCGCATGGTACGATCTCGCCAACGCGCCGTACCGATTCTACGGCCCCGGCCGGCGCGTTCGCCTGGGTGTCGAGTTGAGCTTCTAAGCCGCCCGCACCCCGTTGACCACGAGGTCAACGGCGGCTTCTCGCCAACGCTCTCGCAACGCGGGCTCATCCAGCGGACGCGCGCTCGCGGCGATGACGCCTTCCATGTTGAGATAGCCGGCCATCAGAATCAGCGCCTGGGCGGTGGCGAGGTGCGGATCCAAATCGTCGCGCACTTGGCCGAGGCCCTGCCCTTCAGCGAGCAAGACGACCAGTCGCTTGATTGCCGGGGCGAACGCGGCATTGGAACGAGTGCCCTGCCCAAGCAGCGCGACGATCTGGGGATTGTGGGCGAGGAATTCGAATTGCGCTTGCAACGTGAGCCGTAGGCGGTCCAATGGTCCAGCCGACGGCAATGCCAGGCCTGTCAGTGCGCCCTCGAGCTCGCCGGCCGCCTGCGTCAAGACGGTCTGAAAAAGGCCCCGTTTGGAGTGGTAGTAGTAGAACAGTAGCTGCTTATTGACGCCTGCCCGGCGGGCGATCTGATCGACTCGTGCACCGGCAAATCCGCGCTTTGCGAACTCCTCACGGGCCGCGGCGCCGATTCGCAACGCCCTATCATTGGTGAGTTTAGGCGGCATAGGGGAGCATCTTCAACCGTTTGGTTGATAGAATCTACCGAATTCTCTGTGGTGCCGCCACAGTCCAGGCAACGTTCTCCGGCACTCGGGACAATCCCTCCTTCAAAAAGTCGAGCAAAAGGCGATTCACGTCCTCCGGCGATTCTTCCGGAGCGTTATGTCCCGTTCGAGGCAGGACCGCGAATGAGGCGCGCGGCAGCTCATGACCGAAGCGACTCCCCAGAGCGAGTGGAATCCAGCGATCGGCTTCGCCCCACAGTACCAGTGTCGGCGTTTGCAGGGCGCCGAGTCGACCGCTATCCAGCGTGTCGAACCGGAACTCGCGCAGCACACCTCGCAACGCGCGGCCGAAATCGGGCTCCGGCACCGGGGCGTAGTACTGGTCGATGTCAGATTCCGAGAGCTTCGCTGGATCGGCGTACGTCGACCGGACGATCCGCGCCGTGATCCAGCGGGCGCGAAAGGCCGTGGCGATCGCGCCGACGAACGGCCAGCGCGCGAGCTTCAGCAGGCCCGGAATACGCATGCCGTATCCCGCGGCGTCGATCAACACGAGACCG
This sequence comes from Gemmatimonadales bacterium, assembly GCA_035551075.1. Lineage (GTDB taxonomy): Bacteria > Gemmatimonadota > Gemmatimonadetes > Gemmatimonadales > GWC2-71-9 > 20CM-2-65-7. Next base: position 3,020 of record DASZNX010000435.1, read on the forward strand.
CGTACGCGGTCGGGATGCGCAAGCGCGACCTCCGCGCCGATTTCGCCTCCCATCGAATGCCCGACGATGGCCGCACTGGAAATGTGGAGTGAGTCCAGCAGCGTGACGGTGAGCTTCGTGTAATCAGCCACGCCATAGCCGTGAGCTGGTTTATCGGAGAATCCAAAACCGCGGTTGTCGAACGCAATCACCCGGTATCCCGCCGCGGCGAGTGCCGGGATCGTGCGGCGCCACGAGTACATCGACGCGCCGAACCCGTGTATCAGCACCACCGGCGTTCCAGTACCGGAATCGATGATCCGCAACCGCGTGCCGTCGATAATGCGATAACCCGCGTGAAACGGCGTGCCGGCCGGATAGCGTTGCTCTGCCGGAATTGCCGCGGCGCGGCATGCGCCACCGAGCAGCCATAGCGAGGCGAAGACCGCGCGTCCCCTCACGGAAGGGTCTGCAGAGCACGCCGGGCGAGCATCACGACCAGGGTGTGCGCGCTCCACACACCGGCTATTGCCTCACCGTCACCGGAGGTCAAAATCAGCTGGGATTCGTCGATCACGAGAATCGTCGCGCGCGTCGCCGTTGCGTCTTCGCCTGCGAGCTTCAACCAGGATGGTGAATCGGCCGGCAGGTTGCCAATCATTCGCAGATCGATCTGCGCGCGATCTGCCGCTCGCCGCCACGCGGGCAGCGTCGGCCGCCACAGCTCGGCGGCCATCACGCCTTCTACCCGTTGCGTCGCCCGTGCGACCAGCTGCATCACCAGGTTGGCGACCGCGCGCAGGCCGGCGACTTCTCGCGTGATCGGTTCGCCCGGCAGCGACAGTTCCTGCAGCTCCCTGCCGAGCCGGTCCAGAGCCTCGCCCTGCCGCATCGCGAGCTGAGCCAATAGGCCCTGCGGATCAGTCGGCCGGTAGCGCGCGGGCCGGTGCGGCGGTGGGGTGCGACTGGCAGCCCCTCGGTTTACAAGCCCCTCGAGCGCGCTGTAGGCGTTGGCGCGCGCCAGCCGGGCGGCACGCGCGACGGCATAGCCGGTCGCCGGACCAAGGCGCAATAAAGTCGTGTACACGAGTGATTCCGTCGGAGTGAAGCCGAAGGGCGTAAGATCAAGCGCCACAGTAGTAGCAAATACTACTTCTAAGTAACGTTGATCGGAATCCCCAGCAGCTTGGCGATCAGAGAAAGGCGGAA
>DASZNX010000436.1:0-19170 GCA_035551075.1 Gemmatimonadales bacterium
CAAGCTGCATTTGACGGATGAAAATGGCGAGGGAATCTGGCATGGAGCGGCCGTGCTGCCCGCCGGTCAGCACGAGTACATGTTCCTTGTCGACGGCGAGCGCTGGGTGGCCGACCCTCTGGCCGGCCGCTATGTAGATGATGGATTCGGGGTCGGACGGCAAAATTCGGTCTTGATCGTGCGGCGCGCAAATTCCGAGGAAGCACCTCTGCAGTGAGGGGGGGCCTCGCGTTTTTCCTATCGCTGGCGTACGTCGCGACCAGTTCGCCGCTTCCGCTGCTCGGCCAAAATGGGACAGGCAGGCTGGCACGCGTGCCCGATGCCGCGCGTCCCGCCATCGACTCACTCATCGCCGTCGCGGTAGCCGAGAGTCTGCCGACCGAGCCGCTCGTACAAAAAGCGCTCGAAGGCACCGCCAAGCGCGTCCCGCCCGATCGCCTAGTCAATGGCGTGCGGCGTGGATTGGTCCAGCTGCGCGAAGCGCGCACCATCGTCGCGGGCACGATGCCGGGACAGCCGGTGCCCGAAGGGCATGTCGCGGCGGTCGCCGCCGCGCTCGCGCGTGGCCTCAATCAGACGACGGTCGAGCGCCTGCTCATGATGGCGCCGGCCGAACCTCCCGCTCCCGCGCTGCATGCGGCTGCGGACCTCAAGGTCCACGGATTCGACCCCGATTCGGCTGCCGGTCTGCTGGTTGAAGCGCATGACAAAGGATTGCGAGGCGACAGGCTGCTCGACGTCGCTACGGCGGCCAATCACGAGTTACAGCGGGCGGGAGGGCGGACTCATGCGGATGCCTTGGCCAAGGTTCGAGCGATGCTGCCCGACGTGCCTGGACCGGCGACTCCGGTGACGCACCATGCCCCTTAAGGGTCGTAAGGGCGACCCTAACCCGAGGCTTTACATGCTTCGTAAGACCCTGCTGATGCTGGCTCTGGCCGCGGCCCCAACGCTGGCGGCTCAGCAGCCGACGCAGCAGCCGGCGGCGGCGAAGACCAACGCCAGCCAAACGGCGGACACGGCGAAGTCCAAGCACAGCAACAAGTCGAAGAGCTCCAAGAAGTCGAAGTCCTCGAAGCCCGCAGCGGCTGCACCGGCTGCCAAGGATACGGCAAAGGCTAAGCCGTAATCAGGACGTGTAGTCGGAGTTGATTTTGATGTAGTCCGGCGACAGATCGCAGGTCCACACCACCGCCTCCGCTCGACCAACACCCAGGTCGAGTCGGAGGCGGATGGTTTTTTGCTCGAAGATTTTGCGCGCCTGCGCCGCATCGGCGAGCGCCGTCGCGCCGGCGGTCGCGAGCGTCAGCCACTCGCCGCCATCGCTGCTCGTCGCAGCGACGAGGTTGATGCGGTCGGCCACGAGTGGAACGCCCGCAGCACCCGCGGCGGCGAGCACGCGCCCCCAGTTGGGATCGCCGCCGTAGATAGCCGTCTTGACCAGCGATGATCGCGCGATGGCGCGTCCCACCTCGCGGGCATGCGCTTCCGTTTGCGCGCCGACGACATGAATCTGAAGCTGCTTGGTTGCACCTTCGCCGTCCGCGACGATCGCGAGCGCCAGGGTGCGGGCGACCTCGGTAACCGCCTCCTCGAACAATTTCCACATCGCGCCGTCGCGTGATGGATCGATGCCGGCTGTGCCATTCGCCAGCAGCAGAACCGTATCGTTGGTGCTGGTGTCGCCATCTACCGAAATCGCATTGAAGGTGTGATCCGCCACCCGCCGGAAAAACGGCCCCAGCACACCCGGCTCGGAGGTGGCGTCCGTCGTGATGACGCCGAGGAGCGTCGCCATGTCGGGGTGGATCATGCCGGCGCCTTTGGCAATACCGCCGATCGTGATCGCGCCGGTGCCCACGCCCGGCGTCTCCAGGCGTACGGCGCAATGCTTGGGCCGCGTATCGGTCGTCATGATCGCGCGCGCGGCATCGGCGCCGCCCTCCGGTGACAGTTGCCTGGCCGCCTGGCGGAGCCCCTCTCCCACTTTGTCGACGGGGAGCGGCACGCCGATGACTCCGGTCGAGAGCACCAGCGCAGTGCGCGGTGGCAGGCCGGCTGCCTCTTCGGCACATCGCGCCATCGCGCGAGCGGCGTCGAGCCCGGCGGCTCCGGTGCAGGCGTTGGCGACGCGCGCATTCATCGCGACGGCGCGGACGCGCCCGGGCCGCTCGCTCAACAGATCGGCGTCGTAGATCACGGGTGCAGCGCGCAACGCATTTCGCGTGAAGACTCCCGCCGTCGCGCAGCTCGTCGCGCTGACGAGCAGCGCGACATCGAGCGCGCCGTCCGATTTCAGGCCCGCGTGAGCAGCGGCGGCGGTGAAACCGCCTGGCGATGTGACCGAGCCGTCAGGAATGGGAGAAAAAGGGGCGGGCATGGCGGCTCAAAATAGCGGCGAAGGGTCGCTTGTGTAACCGTGTTCCGTCTCTTATCATAGCGCAACCATCCCGGAGGGTCCCGTTCGATGTCGGATCCGTTCCTCAGTTCCGACGAATACGACGAACGTGCGCATCAGCTTTACAACGAAGGAAATTACGACGACGCCATAGAGACTCTCCGCGAGGGTCTGGCGTTGTATCCGCACGCCGTCGAGCTGCACGTCGGCATGGGATACGCGCGGCTCGCGCGCGAGGAGTACGCCTGGGCGCGTCGCTCTTTCGAGGAAGCGCGCGGGCTCGATCCCGATCACGAAGACACACTCGCGGGATTCGGCGAGGTGCTGCTCAAGTTCGGCGAGCGCGCGGGCGCGTTGGCGTGCTTCGAGCGGGTCATCTCCCTCGGATTTCAGGACGATCACGATCTCATGCTGCAGATCGGCCGCGCGCTGTTTCGTGAAGGTGTGCTCGACCAGGCACGCCGATTCTTCGAGGGCGCGTTGCGCGCGCATCCCGATTCCGCCGACGCAGCCGCCTGCGTGGGATATGCGGCGCACCGGCTCGCGGACGAGGGGGGGAGCCTCCATTGGCTGCGGCGCGCGCTGGAGCTCGATCCCAGTCTCGGTGAAGCGAGGATTTATCTCGCCAACTTGTTGTACGATCGGGGGGAGTACGAGGCCGCGCTCTTCCATCTCGAGCGCACCGGCCCCGAGGAGCATTTCGATGCGCTCGCCATCTGGCGTCTCATCGAGCTGAAGAAAAGTGTCTATCGCTTGCCGGATGAGGATCCCGAGCTCGTCCCCTGGCACCAGCGTCTCACTGAGCTCACCGGCGACTCAGCTCCCGAAGACCTCCTGCTTGCGGAGATCGAAGCCATGACGCCGGACGGCCAAATCCGCGATCCGCGCCAGCTCGAGCTGTTCGGCACACTGCTCACCGAGCTGCAGGGGATGAAAAACAAGGGCGCCAACGGCGGCATCGGCGGCAGCGTAGATGTTCACCGGGTGAGCACGGTTTCGGGAGCTACCTACGTCGGCACATGGGAAGAGATCGTGCGCCAGATGAAGGACGACGCCGCCGAATGGGCCGCCGGCTCGGTCGAGGAGTACATGGAGGCCAGCGCTAAACGGTGGCGGAAGCAGACCGGGATCGCCATCCCGGCCACCGATCCGGAAAGTTTCCTGCGGGCGGGTGCCGACGCCGGGATCTTGAGAATCCTGCACTAAAACAGGCGGGGAGAGTTCTCCGCCTTCAGCTCTGCTCGGCAGGTCGTTTGAATCTCACGGCAACCGACAGCGGGCCATCACCCAGGGCGACGAGCGTAAGGGCACCGGCGAAGAGCAGCCCTTCGAGCTCGATATTCCCGTGCACGGGCAGCTTGACCGCGAGGATGGCGACGACCATCTCGATCGCCATCGCGGCCGCCCAGGCGCGGGTCAGGATGCCGAGCAACACGCAGATCGCCCCGATGGTCTCGACCGTCATCAGGATCACCGCGAAAATCGTCGCGAAGGGAAAGTGATGAGCGGCGAGAAACGTGGCCGTGGCGCCGATGCCGTTCTCGAATTTCGCGATGCCATGACGCAGAAACACGCCACCCACCGCCAGACGCATGATGAAAGCTGCGTACGGGGTCAGCGCATTCATGAGGGCTCCGGATTAGAACATGGACATCGCGAGGAACGACCGCAGATTGTCGTTCGTCACGCGCAGCCGGGCGGACAGGAGCCGCACGACCGACCACAGGACCTTGTAGGCGATGTCGCGGTTGAAGTCGAGGAGCAGCTCGAAATCGGAGCGGGAGATCGTGATGAGCGTGCAGGCGGTGTTGGCGATGGCGTCGGTGGAGCGCTCGGAGCGGTCGAAGATCGACATCTCGCCGAAGCACGCGCCCGGCTTGAGCACCGCCAGCGCCTCCTCCCCCGAGCCGGGGATCGTCCGTGAGATCCGGACCTCGCCGTTCGAGATGAGGAATAAGCGGTTCCCGGGCTCCCCTTCCTTGAAGACGTACTGACCGACCGTGAACTTCTGTTCCCGGCAGACCTCGGCGACACGCGCCAGTTCGCCGTCGTCGAGGTCCTGAAAGATGGCCGCTTGTTTCAGCAGTTTGACGTCCACGGGGGTCAAAGTACGACGCGCGTAAGTGAGGAGCAAGTGAAACCGGCGAAACCGGCGATGACAGCCGCGGACGTTGTCACGGCCCTGCGATTTCCGCTCGCCGTGCTCTTCCCATTGGTGCATTCGTCGCCATGGCAGCTGGCGATCGTCGCCGTGGCGGCGGTGACCGATATGGCCGACGGGGTACTGGCGCGGCGTTTCGGCTCGTCACGCGCCGGCGCCATTCTCGACCCAATAGCCGACAAGGCGTTCATGGTTGTGGCGTTCATCACCATCGCGCGCCGCGGGCTGCTAGAATGGTACGAGCTGATCGGCGTGCTGCTGCGAGACGTCGTGGCCATTCTCGGCTTCCTCGCGACGCTGGTGCTGCGACGTCCGGTCGCGTTGCCGGCGCGAGCCGGCGGAAAAGCGGTGACGATCGCGCAGCTCCTCACCCTCGTGGCGGCGATCGCGGAGTCCCCGCGCGTGCGCGAGCTGGCGTGGGCGACCGCGGCGATTGCCGTGTACGCTATCTGGGATTACGGCCGCACGGCGGCGCGCAGGACGGGCTAACACGTCGGCACGAGTGGCACGTCGGCACGTCGGCACGGGGAGTCGCACACTTCACGCTGAACCAGTCGAGGGGCAGGGATGCGGATTGTCGGGTTGGCCTTGCTGGGATTGTTTGCGTCCGGTGCGCTTGTCGCGCAGGAATTTGTGCCGCCGAAGAACGCGCGCAGCGGTGGGACGCGAATCGGCCTGTTCGGTTTCGGCGTGCGGGCCGGAGTGGATCTCAAAAGCTCGGGCCAGCTCGTGCTCGGAAGTACGCTCGATATGGGCGACCTCTTCTCGAATCGCGTCCGGATGCGTCCCTCCGCGGAGATCGGGCTTTTCAATGGGCCCAACACGTACGTCGGGAGCTTCGATGCGCTGTGGCGTTTTACAGAAGAGGAGCAAACCGCGACGCCGTACATGGGAGCGGGGTTTTCGATTGCAGGCAAAACCGGTTGCGGGTCCGATCCACAATGCCCCGACGTCTGGCTCAACCTCACCTTCGGCGTCGAGCTGCGCTATCGCTCGACCTTCAACTGGCTGATGGAGTACCGCGCCATGGACGCGCTGCGCCGCCACCGGCTCTACATTGGCCTGACCACGCGCCGGGGCAACTGAGGTGACACGTACCGCCGAAGTCACGATGCGCTGGGTGCGGCAGCTGCAGTTCGAGGGCCGAGGCAAAGCCGGTGCGCGGCCGCAGATTCTCGTGGATGGCGACACGGAGGTCGCGACCTCACCGGTCGAGCTGCTCCTGCTCGCGGCCGGCACCTGCACCGCATCGGACGTCGTGATCATCCTCGAGAAACAACGGGTCAAGCTGCAATCGCTCGAGATCGACATCGTAGGCACGCGGCGGGAGGAACAACCGCGCCGTGTCACAGCGATGGCGCTGCACGTTCGCGTGCGCGGCGAGGGCGCCGACGAAGGGAAGGTGCGCCGCGCGATCGATCTGTCCATCGAGAAGTACTGCTCCGTCATCGCGTCGCTCGCGCCGGACATTCCGATCACCTACGACGTCACCATTGCCTAGCCTGCTGTTCCTGCTGCCGGTTGTCGCCCTGCAGTCACAGCAGCTGACCGCCACCGAGCTGAGCCTGGGCGCTACGGCCTCGCTGGCGCGAGAGACGTTCGTCGGCGGCGAGGTGGGGCTGGCGCGCCGCACGAGCAACGAGACCAGGATCGCGCTCGCCGTCGCGGGCGGGACAGCGGCGGCGAGCGCCGCGGGACGGGCGCAGCTGACCTTCCAAGCGGTAGTGAACCCGGCAGCGCGCACCGGCATGGGCCTCTATGCGGGATTGGGCGCGGCCTTCAGCGGGCGGGAGGGGTCACGCGGACAGGGATTCGTCGCCGTCCTGCTCGGTCTCGAGGGCGCGCCGGGCCGACGACGCAATTGGTATGCGGAACTGGGGCTGGGTGGCGGTGTGCGGCTGGCTGCTGGGTGGAGGATGCGCTGGTTTCCGGATTGGTGGAAATCCGAGACCAAGTGACTTAGAGACCTCTGGGACGAAGAAAAAAAGGGGCGCCCAGGAAGGGCGCCCCTTTTCCCCGTGGAGACCAGGCTCGTCAGGCGTTCGCGCCGACGGGAGCGGTGCGCGCGACCACGGGGCGGCAGTACCGCTCGCCCAGGACGCGCAACTCGTTCAATTCAGACTCGGTCAGGTCAGTGAAGCGATCCGCCAGGTACAGCAGCGTGTCGTCGAACCATTCCTTCTGATGCTCGGGTGTGGCTTCCAGTACTCCGCAGCGGAGAATGTGAGAGAACAGCTCGTCGCGTGCCTGCTCGAAACTCGTGGGGTTCGCGTACTTCCGGGGCTCACCACGCTTTTTGGCCATGCAGGGGTTTTCCTTTCGGTTAGAACCTCGTGGAAACGGCGCCGCAAGATAATGGGTTGTGTGGTATAATGCCACATCAGGAACGCGGGTTCCCGTGTTCCGGGAGGAACCATGAGCGAAGAAGTCTACGGGCCCGAGCGCGCGCAGCGATTGGTCGCGCTGCTCCGAGCTTTAGCCGAGCGGATACGGGAGCTCGATCGGACGGGACGATTACTCGATGCGGCTCCCGAGTTGCAGAAGTTGCTGGGCAACGCGCGCAGCGAGCTATTTCACTACGAGGTCCGCAGCACTTACGACACGCCGGAGGTGGCCGAGAGTCGTCGCATTGTCGAGGAGGCGATGGGAGACGGCGACGGGGATCTCACCATCGACGAGCCGGATGACGACGAGCCCTGGCGCACGCGAGGAGATCAGGACGCATGAGTCGCTTTTACGTGGTGCTGGCCGTTCTTGCCGTCGCCCTGGGCATCGCCCTCTTCGTCTTGCTCGGCAGCAAGAGTGGTGGCGCGACGACCGCGGCCGCGGGACCGCCGCCCACCGTGGTCGATGACGGCTTCCGCGGCTACACGCTCGGCACCGGCGATCCCGTCGTCGAGATCACCGAATACTCGGATTTCGAATGCCCGTTCTGCGCCAACTTCGCCACGATCCAGATGCCCACGATCAAGGATCAGCTGATCAATACCGGAAAGGTACGGTGGCGCTATCGCGACTACCCGCTGCCCGCCCACCAGTATTCGCGCTTCGCCGCGCACGCGGCGCAATGCGCCGGCGAGCAGGGCCGGTTCTGGGACATGCACGATCAGTTGTTCTACCATCACCAATGGGCGCAAACAGGCAAGGACCCGTCAGCGCTCTTCCGGGACTTCGCGAAGACGATCGGTCTGAACCTGGAGCGCTACGATGCCTGCATGGCCTCGGGGCGGTACGCGTCGCGCATCGAGTTCAGCCGGCAGGAGGGCGACCGGCTGCAGGTGAGCGGCACGCCGACATTCTTCATCAACGGGAAGATGTTCACCGGCCCGCGCGCCACATCCGACGCCTTCAAGGCAATTGCGGATAGCATCATCGCGCACACACCACCCAAGCCTCACGTCCCCATGCACCATTGATGCGGAGCCGGCAGGCGATCGCGCTGCTCGCACTCGTCGGCTTCTTTGTCGCGCTCTATCTCTGGCTCCACGCGCTTGGTGTCGGCGGCGCCCTGAAGTGCGGGACAGGAGCGTGCGAGACGGTGCAGACCAGCCCCTGGTCGGTGCTGTTCGGTTTCCCCGTCGCGTTCTATGGCGTCGTGGGATACGGTGCGGTCTTGATTGTCGCGGTGATTTCGCTCAGTCCGCGGGCTGTGACGCGGCGTGGTTGGAGCGTGCTGCTGGCGGCGTTGGCGACCGTCGGCTTTTTGTTCACGCTCTACTTGACGTACGTCGAGCTGTTTCTCATCCACGCGATCTGTCGTTGGTGCGTGGGAAGTGCCGCGATCATGACCGCGATCTGGGTTGTTTCGCTGTTCTCGCTCAGGGTCCCCCCCCCTGCGGCTCGTACTGATCTCGCAGCTTCGCCACCACCGCGGGATCAGCGAGCGTAGTCATATCTCCTAGCGCGCGGCCTTCCGCGGCGCTCCTTTCCAGTTGCTTCGCCCATTCGGCCCAGTAACCTTCGGGTCTCGGGTGGGCTCGCTCATTAGTGTCGAGCTCGAGGAGCGGGCGGAGGGAAGGCGTTCGTCGCGGAGATTCGGGTTATTAAGGAAGAGGAAGACTCTAGCAAGTTGCGCTGCGCCGTTCGGTCTGCGGCAGGCGCGGTGCGTGAGCAGGCTCACGCGCTTCTGGACAACTGCTTGATGCAATGGGCGTTAGCGGACTTGGCATTGGAGTCGCACTATGCGGGCCTCGAGGAACCATGTCACCGACGCCCGTGGAGAACTGGTTGATGTCAACGCGCCCGATGGAGCGAACTCTGGCGGCGCCGGAGCGGCTCGATCTCGAATCGCGCACCGCGTTCCGCCGCGCAGCGGGGGAAATACTCGACCTGCTCGCGGAGGGGAACGGTCGGCTCGTGATTGATCTGTCGGGTACCCGTGCCGTCGATAGCGCCGGTTTGGGTGCATTGATGTTGATCCAGCGCAAGGCGGCGGAGCGCCGGCAGGTCGTCTGTCTGCGCGGTGCCAACGAAGAGCTGCGTTTTCTGCTCGTGCTGACCAAGCTGGACGATCTCTTCGAATTGGAGACTGGCGTTTCCTGACGTAGATTGGGCGCGATGGCGCCGCCGCCCGCTTCCGTCCCGCAGCGTAAGGTCCTGTTCGTTGAAGACGAAGCCGCCCTCCAGTACTCCTACGAGCGGTTCTTCAAGGGCAAATACTCCATGGCTTACGCGCCGACCGGCGCGGAGGCGATGCGCCAGCTCGAGAGTTTCGAGCCGGACGTCCTGGTTCTCGACATGCGGTTGCCCGACACGGATGGGATCGCGCTGCTGCAGCGGATTCGTGAGAAGCGGCCGGCCCTGCCGGTCGTCGTCACGACTGCTTACGTGAGCATGGAACCCCTGATGAACGTGCTCGATCTGGGTCACAGTCGGTATCTCGTGAAACCCTACGAGTTGAGCGAGCTCGCGGCAGCGATCGATGCTGCGGGCTGAGGGACTGTACCACTCCTTCGGTCGCGTCCGGGCGCTCGACGACGTCTCCTTCACCGTCAATCCAGGACAAACACTCGCTGTCTTCGGACCGAACGGCGCCGGCAAGACGACGCTGCTGAAAGTTCTCGCGGGGTTGATCCAGCCCCAACGCGGGCACGCGCACGTCGACGGCGGCCGGCGCGCCATCGGCTGGATCGGACACCAGCCGCAGCTGTATGGGCAGCTCACTGTGAACGAGAACCTGCGGTTCTGGGCATCGCTCTACGATACGCGGCCCGCTTCCGACCTGCTCGCCCGCCTGGGCCTCGAGGAACACGCGCAGCGACCGGTGCGCGCGTTGTCGCGCGGGCTGGTGCAACGCGTCGCAATCGCGCGCGCCCTGGTGCACGATCCGCGCGTGCTGCTGCTCGATGAGCCGTTCACCGGACTGGATCGAATCGCGGCGGAAGCGCTCAGCCGCCTGCTCTCACAGCATGCCGCAGGTGGCCGCGCGACGGTGTTGGTGACGCACAATGTGGAGGAGGGGACGGAGCTCGCGACCGACGTCGCCTTCATGCGCAACGGCCGCTTCGTCCATTTCGCGCCGCGATCGGGGCGGGATGCGAGCGAGATCGCCGAGGAATATCGCCATGCCGTTGCCTGACTCGCTCCGCCACGCCTGGTATGTGGCCCGCAAGGATCTGCTGGTCGAATTTCGGTCGCGCACCGCTATTCTCGCGGCCGCGGCGTTCGTGGTTCTCGTGCTCGTCGTGTTCAATTTTGGACGCGATCCGACCGCGGTTTCAAACGTCGACCTCGCCCCGAGCATCCTATGGGTGACATTCACTTTCGCGGCGATGCTGGCACTGAACCGGGCGTTTCAGCTCGAGCTCGAGAACCAGGCGATCGACGGGCTGCTGCTCGCGCCGATTGGTCGGAGCAGCATCTACCTGGGGAAACTGATCGCGAATCTCGTTTTTGTGGCGACGATCGAAATCATCGGCGTGCCGCTGCTCGCGCTGTTCTTCAACATTCGGATTCTTCCAATCATCGGGCCGCTGACGGGGGTGATCGCGCTGGCGACCGTGGGATTCGTCGCGGTAGGCACGCTCTTCAGCGCGATGACGGTGCGCACGCGGTTCGCCGAGCTCCTGCTTCCGGTGCTGCTGCTGCCGTTCATGATTCCGCCGCTGATTTGGGCTGTGCTCGCGACCTCGCGCCTGATGGCCGATCGTCCCTTGAGCGAGATCGGCGGGTGGCTTAAGATGCTGGCCGCCTATGACATCGTGTTCATTGGCGTCGCGATCCTCCTCTTTCCCGCGACGGTGAACGAATGAGAATGCTGCGCGCCGGCCGCTGGATAACTGCGATCGCGCTCGTGTTGCTCGCGGGCGTCTACGTGCGCGCGCTCGGCTACACACCCGTCGAGCGCTCCCAGGGGCTCGCGCAGAAGATTTTTTATCTGCACGTGCCCGCGGCGATCTGGGCCGAGATGGCGATGATTTTTGTCGGTCTCGCCAGCATCTTCTACCTGTTCCTCAAGGACCCGCGGCTCGATCGGTTCGCCGAAGCGTCCGCGGAAACCGGAACGATCTTTGCGGCTATCGTCCTGACGACGGGCCCCATCTGGGGGAAACCGATTTGGGGCACCTGGTGGTCGTGGGACGCGCGACTGACACTCACACTCTTTCTGTTCCTGTTGTATGTCGGGTATCTGTTGCTGCGCGGGGCGGTCACGGATCCGGCCATGCGCGCGCGCTACGCGGCGGTCCTCGGCATCTGCGGCATGGTCCTCGTTCCCTTCGTGCATCTCAGCGTGTACCTGTTCCGCACGCTACATCCCATGCCGATCGTGCTGAAGCCGAGCGCGCCGTCTCTTCCCGCCAGCATGCTGCTCACGTGGCTCTTGTCGCTTGGTGTCTTTACGCTGTTATACGTCGGTTTCGTGGTGCAACGCTATGCGCTGAGTTATCTCCGCGAGCAGCTGGAGGCGGTGGGCGAGGGCGAGTTGGGTCATGCCTGACGTACCGCAGAACGGTGGCTACATGGTCGCGGCCTACGTGGTGGTCGCGGTCATTCTGGTCGGCTACACGCTCTCACTCTACCTGCGCGCGCGTCGCAGCCTTCGCGCGTAGCTCGGCGCGCGCTTTCGGTAACTTGCTGTGCCCGTCGGGCACTTGCGTCGCCCAGAGGTTGAGCGCCTCGTCCGCCGCGCTGTGGTCGCCGGCGTCGTACAACGCCTGCGCGTTGTTCCAGAGCGCCGGTGCGCCGGCGCCCGCGGCATACGCGCGCGCGAATCGCGCGGCTGCGTCCCGGAAGCGCCCCATTCGCTGATACAGCGCCCCCGCCGCCATGGCGGCGTCGGCACGTTCCTCGAGCGCGAGCGCCTGTTCGAAGGCGCCCAGCGCCTCATCCTGGCGAAACACCATTTGCAGCGCTTCGCCGAGCAACATCCAGGCATCGGTATGGTCGGGAAAGCGAATACTGGCTTCGCGCGCGGCGTCCACCGCGCCCCAGCGATCCTCCAGCGCCCGTGAGAGGTGTACCAGGGCCGGGTACGTGTCGGCGTAGTTGGGGGCGAAGCGGCAACCGAGACGCAGCCAGGCGAGCGCGCGCTTGGGAGCGTGGCGTTGCGCAGCGGCGGCGCGCCGCGCGCAGAAACGCGCCAGCTCCGCGCGGAGGGAACGTAGCATTGCTTGAAAATGGAGAAAGCCACGGTGAGATTGCAACGCCGCATGGCGCGCAACAGCGGGGGGGGGACAGGCGAGACGGGTGAGACGTCCGAGACCGGCGGAGCGCGTCGGGGAAGCCGGAAGGGCCTGAACGGCCGTCGCATTGTCGTTACACGCGCGCGCGAGCAGGCTGCGGACTTGATCCGCGCGTTGGAGGAGCAAGGAGCCGAGGCAGTGCTGGCGCCCGTCATTCGCATTCAGCCGCTCGAAAATCTCGGTTCGCTCCGCGCCGCGCTCACCGGCCTGTCTGCTTACCGCTGGGTCGTGTTCACCAGTCAAAATGCCGTCCAAATCGTGCTCGACCGGCTCGTCGCCTGGGGACTCACGCCGCGCGTGTTCTCGTCGACGGCGATTGCGGCCATCGGTACGGCGACGGCGGACGCGCTGCGACAGCGCGGGTTGATCCCCACGCTCGTGCCCGACGAATTCGTGGCGGAGGCGTTGGCCGAGGCACTCGTGCGCCACGGTGGCGGGAGCCTCGCCGGCAGCCGTGTGCTGATTCCGAGCGCCGAAGACGCGCGTGAGGCGCTCGCCGTCGGGTTGCGGCGCGCCGGCGCAACCGTTGAATCGCTCCCTGTCTATCGAACCGTGCGGGCGCAGATCGACTTGCACGGCCTGGCCGACGCGATCATCGACGGACGGATCGATGCGGTGACGTTCACGTCGTCTTCCACAGTACGGTGCTTCGTGGAGTTGATCGGACCCGAGGTTGCAACTTCGGGCCGATTCGTGGCAGCAACCATCGGACCCGTTACCGGCGGCACGGCGCGCGAGCTGGGACTGCGGAATGTCATAGAGGCGGAGCCGCATACGGTGCCCGGATTGGTCGATTCACTCCTGCGGCGGTTTGCATGAAGATCGGAACGCGAGGCAGCCAGCTCGCGCGCTGGCAGGCGGAGTGGGTGCAAAAGCGTCTCGCCGAGCGCGGAATTGCCGCCGAGATCGTGGTGATCAAGACGCGTGGCGACACAGACGTGGACCGGCCGCTGCATGAGCTCGAGGGAAAGGGATTCTTCACCAAGGAGATCGAGGACGCGCTGCTCGATGAGCGCATCGATGTCGCGGTCCACTCACTGAAGGACTTGCCGACCAGCCTGCCGCCCCGGCTCGGACTGGGAGCAATCCCGGCGCGCCACGATCCACGTGACGCACTCGTCAATGGAAAGTCTCTTGCCGACCTGCCGGCCGGCACGCGAGTGGGAACATCCAGTTTGCGCCGCATGGCGCAAATCCGCTTTCTCAGGCCTGATCTCGAAGTCGTGCCACTACGCGGCAACGTGCCCACGCGCGTGCGCAAGGTGGAAACGCGAGAGGGACTCGATGCCGCCTTGCTCGCGCTAGCCGGTCTCGAACGACTCGATCTCGGCGACAAGGCGTCACCGATCGACCCGCTGGATATCATGCCGGCTCCAGGACAAGGCGCGCTGGGCATTGAAATACGGGCGGATGATCGGATGACGAAGCGCGCCCTCGAGCCGCTGCATGACCCGACGAGTGCATCGGCAGTCGCCGCCGAGCGCGCGTTGCTCGCGGCACTTGGCGGCGGGTGTCAGGCGCCGGTGGCGGCGTGGGTCGAGACACGCGACGCGGGAGAGGGGAAACGTCTTTACGGGCGGGTGACGGAACGTGACGGTGCGGTGCAGCTCACAGCATCCGCCCCGATTGATGAGTCGGTCCCGGAACGAGCCGGAGCAGCCGTCGCGCGCTTGCTCGAGGGCGAAGGCGCCGCGAGCTTACTCGCCCGATGAGCGCGCAATTTCCGATTCGCCGCATGAGGAGGCTCCGTCGCACGCCTGCTCTGCGCCGCCTGGTACAAGAGACCCACGTCGTGCCTTCACAGCTCGTGTGGCCGCAGTTCGTCGTTCATGGCGAAGGAGTGCGCCGCGCTATCGATACCCTGCCTGGCGTGGCACAACTCTCGGTCGATGAACTCGTAAAAGACGCCGAACGGGCGCAGTCGCTCGGCCTGGGCGGCATCATTCTGTTCGGCATTCCGGCCACGAAAGACGCGACCGGCTCGGAAGCGCACGATGAGCAGGGAATCGTCCAGCAAGGGATTCGCGCCGTGAAGCGGGCGGTTCCGGGACTGCTGGTGATCGGCGACGTGTGTTTATGCGAGTACACGGATCACGGGCATTGTGGGGTGATTCGTGACGGCGACGTCGACAACGATTCGTCCGTCTACCTCCTCGGGAAAATCGCCGCGATCCAGGCGCGCGCCGGCGTCGACATCGTCGCACCGAGCGACATGATGGACGGCCGCGTGGCGGGTATTCGCAAAGCGCTCGATGCCGGCGGATTCTCGCACGTCCCGATCATGTCGTACGCCGCAAAGATGGCCTCCGCGTTCTATGGTCCCTTTCGCGAGGCGGCCGGCTCGACGCCGCAATTCGGCGACCGGCAGAGCTATCAGATGGCGGGCTCCAACGCCGACGAGGCGATGAACGAGATCCAGCTCGATCTCGACGAGGGTGCGGATATCGTGATGGTAAAGCCCGCGGGTCCCTGTCTCGACCTCATTCGCCGTGCCAAGGACCGGTTCGGCTCACCCCTCGGCGCGTATCAGGTCAGCGGCGAGTACGCGATGATCAAGGCTGCGGCACAGCGTGGTATGCTGGATGAGCAGCGCGCGATGTGGGAATCGGTGACGGCTATTCGGAGAGCCGGCGCGGATATCATCCTGACGTACTTCGCGCCCAGCCTGGCCGAAGAGCTGGGCTGACCCCACCGGGGCGCCGCCCGGCGTTAGCCGATCTCGAGGTTCTCAGGCCAACTGCGCCGCATCCTGCGGCAGCAAGAGATATCTCCACAACGCCGCCGCCGCCGCCGCTCCGAGTCCCGGACCAATCCAGTAGATGATCTGACCGTGCCAATCGAGTGATACGAGCGCCGGTCCGAAGGCCCGGGCAGGGTTCATCGCGGCCCCCGTCAGTGAGCCGCACACCAGCGCGCAGGTGAAGATCGCGAGTCCGATGCCGAATCCGCCCACTCTGGGCGCCGCGGGATGCACGCACGTTCCGAACACCGCGCTCACCAGGAAAAATGTCAGCACCGCCTCGATGGCGATCGCTTCGAGCAACGTCAGCGCCCCGGAGATCTGTGGCGTGCCGAGCGAGGTCACGCGGCCGACGCCGGTGGGGAAGAATGCCTTGACGAGCAGCGCACCGATGATCGCGCCGAGGAGCTGCGCGGCTACGTAGAAGGCGAACCGGCGGCCGTCGATTTTCTGCGCGAGCCACAGCGCGAGGCTGACCGCGGGATTCAGGTGACCGCCCGAGACCGCCATCGTCATGGTGATGAGCACCGAGATTCCGACGCCATGGGCAAGCGCGACGCCGGTGGGTCCCAGCCCGATGCCTGCGGCATTGGCGACCGCGCTGCCCGCGCCGAAAAAGACGAAGAGCGCAGTCCCGACGAGCTCGGCCACGGGCGCTCGAAAGGCGTGTGAATTCACGAACTGCTCCGAGAGAGAGTGAGAGGCGGCGCGAATCTACCGTCGGGTTATGTCGGGCCGCAACACCAGCGCGGCGTTGATTCCTCCGAACCCGAATGAATTGGACACGACGGCGTCCGGCGATGCCGTGCGGCCGCCGCCGGCCCCGGGCAGGCAGTCGAGGTCGCAAGTCGGATCGGGCTGCTCGAGGTTGATCGTAGGGGGCAGCCAGCCGCGGTCCAGCGCCAGCGCGCAAATTGCGGCTTCAATCGCGCCACTCGCGCCGAGCGCGTGCCCGTAATAGCCCTTGGTGCCGCTGACGGTCAGGCGGTACGCGTGATCGCCGAACACCTGCTTGATCGCCGACGTCTCGGTGGGATCGTTGAGCGGCGTAGAGGAGCCGTGCGCGTTGATGTATCCGACATCGGTCACCGGCACGTTGCCGTCGGCCAGCGCCAGCTGCATCGCGCGCGCGGCCTGACGGCCGTCGGGTCGGGGCGCCGTCATGTGATAGGCATCGTTGGTATACGCGTGCCCCACGACTTCGGCGTAGATCTTCGCGCCGCGCGCGAGCGCACGACTCCGTTCCTCGAGCACGAGCACGGCCGCGCCCTCACCCATGACGAACCCGTCGCGCGATGCGTCGAAGGGCCGCGACGCGTGGGTCGGGTCGTCGTTGCGGGCGCTCATCGCGCGGATGATGCTGAACGCCGCGAACGTCATCGGCGCGATGGGCGCTTCGGCGCCGCCGGCCAGCATCATGTCCGCTCGCCCGTCGCGCACGACGTGAAATGCCTCACCGACCGCGATCGTCCCCGACGCGCAACTCATTGCGTTGGTGGCGTTGGGACCGGTGAAGCCGAATTCGATCGCGATGTTGCAGCTCGCCGCGCCGCAGAACACCGCCAGCGCCAGCGAGGGATCGAGCCCGCGCGGCCCGTCGGCCAGGTAACCCGGCACCTGCGACTCCGCGAACGCCGCGCCGCCCAGCGCGGAGCCCATCATCGCGCCGACACGGTCCGGATCTTCCTTGCGCGGCGAGACCCCAGCGTCGGCGAGCGCCAGGCCGGCGCTCGTCACCGCGAGCTGCGAGAAGCGATCCAACCGCCGCGCGCGCTTCGCGTCGAGATGATCCTGCGGCCTGAAATCGGGGATCTCGGCGGCCATGCGGCTGCGATAGCGTTCGGGATCGAACCGCGTGATCGTCCGAACTGCCGACGCCCGCGCTTGAAGCCCGCTCCACAGACCCTCGGCTGTGGTACCGATGGGGGTGACGGCTCCGATGCCTGTGATAACGACCCGACGGAAACTGTTCATTGCGACCCCTTTTCCGCGTATCGCTTGATTCCTGCGAGCGTGCGTGACGCGATGCCGTGGATGAAGACGGGCCCAATCACGAGATTGGCGGCGAGTTTGCCGATGAGTGGCCATGCGGGGCCCGTCCAGGTATGCACGACCTCGACATCTACTCCCTGATCCTCCCTCAATCTCCACACGACTTCCATCCCTCTCGTAATCCCGCGCACGTGCCGGTAATGGATCTCCCCAGCCGGCCTATCCACGCTCATCTCGGACACCCACCACGTCGGGTATTTGATGAGCCCGCCGCCAAAGGGACGCCACGCCGCCATTTCGACGAGACCGTCATCGAGCAGGCGGACCCAGCGATAGTGCGGGAGGATGCTCGGCCAGCGCGCCACTGAGCTGGCGGCGGCGAAAACCCGCACATAGGGGGCATGGACTCGAATGCGGTCGATCGTGCGCATCAGCGACTCAGGCCGGCGTAGCCTCCTCTATAGTAGAGGAGCGGACGCCGGTCCGTCGCATCACCGCCCACCACGTGGCCGATGAAGACCGTATGATCGCCGCCTGGGACCGCCGCGTGCTTTTCGCATTCGATATGCGCGACCGTCCCCTCGATCACCGGAACGCCGCGGTCGTTCTCGTGATAGCTGACGCCAAGAAAACGATTCGGCTCTTCGCCGGCGAAACGCCGCGACAAGGCTTCCTGCTCGGATGACAGGATGTTGAACACCCAATAGGTCGCAGCGGTGAGCGCCGCATGCATTTCGTGGATTTTTTCCACTGAGACCAGCACGAGCGGCGGATCGAGCGAGACCGACGCCAACGAATTCGCCGTCATTCCGATCGGCTCCCCGTTTGACGTGCGCGCGGTGATGACCGTGACGCCCGTTGCGAAGCGACCGAGGAGCTGGCGGAAGAGCGGTGGCTCGACTCCACGAGATGGCGGTGTCACGGGAAGAGAGTCACAGCACCAGCGCCGCAAGCACGCCGGGAGTCAACACCGCACGCGCGGGGATGCAGTTGCCGGTCGCGCGTACCAGGAGATCGGCCAGCTCCGACCGCCGCCGGAGATGTCCCACGACGCGTTCGATCAGCGCCGGCCAGCCGACCGCGATGCCGATCATTCGCTCGAGCACCCACTTGCCGGCGAATTCGCGGCGTCGCGCGCGCGCGTAGCAGTCGAGACTCGCACCCGTCGTAAGCGAATTGATGATCGCGGCCGCGGCAAGTTCGGCTCCGCGCAGCGCGCTGTAGATGCCCTGTCCGGTGAACGGATCGAAAAAATCAGCCGCATCGCCGACGAGGAGCGCCCCGCCACCCGGTGCGACCGACCGGCGCGACCACCGCGCAAACGGTCCGGTCGCGAGCACGCGCCGAACCAGATTGCGCGGCTCGAACCGTCCGGCGATGCGCGGGAAGCAGTCGAGCTCCGCGAAGAACCGCGCGCCGCGCCGCGCTTCGGCGAACGGTACGACCAGCGCGACCGTCGTGACACCTTCGCCGATGGGGCCGAGGCCCACATAGCCTCGCCGGCCGACGTGCATTTCGCCGAGCTCGGTAACATTGCGAACGTCGCGAACGTGCGCCGTGAAGGCGATCCGGCGCGGCCCCATGCGCCATACCGGTCCGAGGCGCCGCGCAATGACCGACCGCAATCCATCCGCGCCGACGACGACGCGCGCCCGATAGGTGTCCCGTGTCCCGCATCCCGTGTCGCGTGCCACCACTCCCGCGACCGACCCGTCGTCGTAAACGAGCTCCTCGACCTTCACCTGCTCACGAACCTCCGCGCCGGCGGCCTCAGCCGCCGCGCGAAGAATCGTATCGAACCGAGTGCGGGGCAGCGCGAAGCTGAAGTTTGTGAATCGGCCGACAACTTCCGCGCCACTCGGCGCGACCACTTTCATTCCGGTCAACCGGCCGGGCGATGCCGCAGCCACCGCGGACAGGACGTCGGGACCGAGGCGCGCGAGCACGGTGGTCGATTCGGGACTCAAGTATTCGGAGCACGGTTTGTCGCGCGGGAACGCGGCGCGATCGAGCAGCACGACGCGCGCGCCGGCGCGCGCCAGGAGCAGCGCGGTCGCGGATCCGGCCGGACCCGCGCCGGCGATGACGACGTCCCAGCGGCCAGCGCTCACGCGACGAGCCGCGCGCAGATCGCGCCCGTCAGTGTGGCCGCGAGATTCACGGCATCATTATCCATCCAGCGAGTCTTG
Organism: Gemmatimonadales bacterium; assembly: GCA_035551075.1. Classification (GTDB taxonomy): domain Bacteria; phylum Gemmatimonadota; class Gemmatimonadetes; order Gemmatimonadales; family GWC2-71-9; genus 20CM-2-65-7. Next base: position 19,163 of record DASZNX010000436.1, read on the forward strand.
CCTTGCAC
>DASZNX010000437.1:0-3199 GCA_035551075.1 Gemmatimonadales bacterium
CATCGAGACAGGCCCCCCCGAACTGAGCGAAGACGAATTCCGCCTGCTGGACCGATTCCTCGGCCGGATGAACACGCTGGCGCCCGATGTCCAATTCCGCATCGGCCGGGATCTGGCGCGGCGTTTCGAGGGGCGGATTCCGCGGCGCACCGACGACATCAATGCCTATCTCGTCGAAGTCTTCAGCGCGGAGCAGGCCAAACGCCGCAGCCGCTTCGCCACGCGCGCCCAGGCAGGAGCCATCGGCCGAACGACCATGACCGCCGAGCGCTTTCTCGCGCGCAAGCGCGATGCGTGGGAGACATTCCACAAGCTCGCGCTGCGGATGGAGCGCACCGGCGTCGGCGCGCTCGCGAGCGGCGAGATTCCGCGGTTCGCGGCGCAATACCGTGAAGTCGCCGCCGATCTCGCGCGGGCGCGCACGTATCAGCTCGATCAGCGCGTCATCGATTATCTGGAGCGGGTGGTGAGCGCCGGGCACAACGCACTTTATCGCGCCCGCCGCCGCAATCGCACGCCCTTTCTGGAGTACGTGCTACGCGATTTTCCCGCCGCCGTGGTCGAGTCGCGCGCCTATGTCCTCGTGGCCATGCTGTTGTTCGCCCTGCCGGCAGCGGCCGCGTATGTCATGATCACCGAAAAGCCCGCGATCACCGAGGATGTGATGCCGCAGGGCATGATCAATCGCGCGGAACAAGCGGCCGCGCGTGAAGAACAAGGACGGACGTACGCGCAGGAGGGTGCCGCCGAACGACCCAGAGTCGCCGCCCTGATCATCTCGAACAACATCCAGGTGTCGTTCGGAGTATTCGCGGGCGGTTTAACGGGCGGCCTGCTGACCGCGTGGCTGTTGCTCATGAATGGGATGATGCTCGGATTCGGCCTCGGGCTGTTCAAGAATTACGGCGTGCTGAGTTATCTCACGACGTTCGTCGCCGGGCACGGAGTGCTGGAGCTGACCGCCATTTTCATTTCCGCGGGCGGAGGCTTCCGGCTCGCGAAGGCGCTGATCGCGCCGGGCGACCGCACCCGCAAGGACGCGTTGATCGTCGAGGGCCGAATCGCTGTTCGCATGATCGGCGCTGTCGTCACCCTGCTCGCTATCGCCGGCACGATCGAGGGCTTGCTGTCGACCAGCAATGCACCGGCGGCCTGGAAGCTTGGCACCAGTGGCGCTACCGTGGTCCTGTTGGCCCTCTATCTACTCAGCGGCTGGCAGTATCTGCGAGAGAAGGGTTACACGTCGGCATGAGTGGCACGAGTGGCACGTCGGCACGTCGGCACGTCGGCACGTCGGCACGAATGGAACGTCGGCATGCAGACTGAGTACGTTCGTGCACCTCGTGCCACTCGTGCCACTCGTGCCACTCGTGCCGACGTTTAGTTGTTCAAAGCCCCCTGCAAGATCCAGTTGCGAATCGTGTTGATCACATCGTTCGACAGGCAGCTCGCTCCGCTGCAGCCAAGTGGCATGCGTGCACCGCTGCCACCAACCGTGGTTTGCGTGCCCTGAATCTTGTGGACCAGATAGGATGAGTCGGGACGGAATGGGCGCACGCGTTTCAGCGAAGCCACCTCACTGGCGACCTGATCGACGATGTTCGTGTAGCTGACGCCCGCGGCGAGACTCATTCCCCCCGGTGCGCTCGCGCCGGTGTGGCAGCTCGTGCAGTTGCCGTCGAAGACGGACTGCACATCGGTCGCGTAGCTCAGCCCTGCTCCAACGGTCACCACCCGTGTCGCCGTGGCCGGTCCCGCGGTCGCAGTGATGTTCGCGGTACCCGCGATCCCTGTGGTGATGACGGTTGAGTCGAGCGTCGCCGTTGCGGCAACATCGGCGACCGCCGCGTTATCGGTCGACCAGGTGACGCTGTCGTGCGGCGCCGGTTGGCCGAGCGAATCCAGGACCGCGGCGTAGAATGGCGCGGTTTGGCTCGTCCGCATCGCAACGTCGGGCGTCCCAAAGTTCGCCGGGCTGATTCGGATCGTCGCGGGAATCTGATCGACTGTGACGGCGACGGTGTCGGCAAGCGACCCGGAGGTTGCGATCACCTTGGTCTGACCCTCGGCGACCGCGGTGATCACTCCCGTGACCGCGTTGACCGTGGCCACGGCGGCGTTCGACGTCCATTGAAGCGCGGATGCGGAGACCGGGTTCCCGCGCGCGTCGTTGCCGCTGATGGCTGGAGTCAGGGTCGCGCCCACGCTGTGCAGTGTCCCGCTCGCCGGTGTGATGGACAGCGACGTGGCAACTTGCCGTACGATGACCGTGCCGGAGTCGGACACACCGTCTCCCGTGACGATGATGCGCGCCGTTCCATTCCCCAGCGCCGTCACGTCCGCCTGGGCGGTATTGGTTCGCGCCGTCACCTCGACGACTCCAGGATTACGGGTTCGCCAGTCGAACGAGATGCCGCCCACCGGCGCATTCTGCGCATCCCGCGCCTCCGCCGTCAGCAGAATCGAATCGCCGATCGAGGAGAGTTGCGGGGTGTTTGGGGTCACGACGATGGATCCGATTCGCACCCGCATCGTGTGCGTTCCGATGACGGTGCTGAGCACTCCATCAACGACGGCGACGGCGCTGATCGCCACGGGACCGGAGCGCACTCCCAGCACGAGCCCGGTGCTCGAGACGAGTGCTTTGGTCGTATCACCGGAAGCCCAGAGAAAGGTGGCCGTGGGGATGGAACTCGAGCCCGACATGGCGGTCGCGGACAACTGGCGTGTCCCCGCGATGACGACGGTCGAATCGCCGCTGACGACGACGGACGTGACCGTTGAGGCGCCCGTGCCATTATCCGCGCTGGAGTTGCAGCTGCTCACCGCCAGTCCACTGATCAGTGCCAGACACAAATGCCGCATGACGGCTCCCTGGATTGGCCGAGCCTCTAGACTAGGTCGCCGCGATGTGACCGTCTAGTGGTTACGCCACGTAGACTGAGCACATTCCTGCCACTCGTGCCACTCGTGCCGACGTCTAATTAGGGATTGACGGTGACGGTCCCGAACGTGCCACGACCAAACCGCTCGTTCCGAAGAGCAGCACACTGCGACCAGTCAACTTCAACTGCGGGGGCTCGCTGAGAAGGGGACCAGCATCTACCGCCCTTTGACTGACAGAGCAATGACGCCCGTCATGAAGCGCGAAAAGCGAACGGCAGAACGCCGCACCGCCGAGTGCCGAACCGCGGCACGA
>DASZNX010000438.1:0-4279 GCA_035551075.1 Gemmatimonadales bacterium
CGCCCCGACTTGATCGCCCCCGACAGGTCGGGATTTTCGAAGGAGAAAAGGTGGACGCAGGCGAAGTGCTGCGGCAAGCCAGTGCGGTGATCGGCCGGCCGGTTACCCTTTGGGAGGTGACCGGGCTTCATGACGCCGTCCCCCGCGCCACCTCCAGCGTCGGCGTTCCCCCACCGTTCGATCTCGACACTACGCTGCGCCGCTGGAATGTGCCGATCCCCGTCGGCTCCCTCTGGATTGCCGCTCCGGGCGTCGACGAGGCATGGGTCGTGGCCCCCGTACGGTCGCGTCCGCCGTCTCCCCCGCCCGGTGGACGGGAGCGACGCAGTCGCGATCGACTCGCGCTCGAGCTCGCCGGGCTCGCGATCGGTCACGTCGAGGCGGCGGGTCCTGACGAGGCCGCTCCGACCGGCGTCGTGATACATCAGGCGAGCAATCCGCTGACCGCCGCTCGGGCAGGGCTCCAGCTGGCGATGGAGTCGATCGGCCGCTGGGTGGATCTCGCGGCCGATCGCCGGATCACGCTCCTCAACGACCTGGGCGAGGTGCTCGAGGACATCGACCGTACGTCCGAGTATCTGCGCTCACTGAAGGAAAGCGCACGCGCCGGTGCCATGACGGCACGCGCGGAGCGTGGCGGGCGGTTCGACGCCGTCAGAGTGATCCGCTCCTGTCTCACCCTCGAGCGGCGGCTGCTGCGCGATCGCGGAATCGAGCTCGACTTCGTCTCGAGTCTCGAAGTGGCGTATTTGAAGGGTGATCCCAATGCCTTGTTCGATGTGCTCGTAAACGTCGTGCGCCATGCCGCCGATCCCGCCGGTGAGAAACCGGCTGCGGTGCGGGTACAGCTCGATCAAAAAGGAAAGGATCTGATCCTGGTCGTGAAAGGACGGGGGAAATCCGTTGACCTCGCCAGGGTGCGCAGCGTCGCCGAAGAGGTGTTCAGCGGGACAGTAACGGTTGAATCGGCGCCCGATGGGTACACGGCTGTGACGATCATGCTGCCGCTCCCACCGCAGCGGGAAATAGACATGCGGCGCACCGGAGGCGGAGGAGCTCTCTAACGACTCGCGAGCAGTGCCTCGAGATCGAGCGGCCGCGTATGCATCTGGATGTTTCCGTCCTTGCTGCGCGGCCATTCGTTTTCAGCTCGGTCGCGATACAGCTCGATGCCATTACCGTCGGGGTCGCGCAAGTAGATCGCTTCACTGACGCCGTGGTCCGACGCGCCTTCGAGCGGAACGCCATGCTCGAGCACGCGCCGCACCGTCTCGGCGAGCGCGACGCGATCGGGAAAGAGGATGGCGAAGTGGTACAGGCCTGTCGTGCCGGGCGGGGGCTGCGGGGCGCCACGGCCCGCCCAGGTGTTCAGGCCGATGTGATGGTGATAGCCGCCCGCCGAGAGAAAGACAGCGTCTGGGCCGTAACGGGCTGTGACTTGGAAACCGAGGACATCGCGGTAGAAGGCGAGCGAGCGGTCCAAATCGCTCACCGTCAGGTGCACGTGGCCGATTCGAGTTCTGGGATCGATCGTCATGCGTTATAAACAGTTTCCAGTTCCCTGAGCCCAGCCGCAAGAGAAGTTGCACAGATGGCAAGTTGCGAAGTGGCTCCAAGCAAAAAGCTGGAAGCCCAGAGGAGAGGCTGGTTAGATTCCTCATCCTATGAATACAGCCAAGATCCCCGCCCCAAGTAACGAACCCGTTCTCTCCTACGCCCCCGGAACACGAGAGCGCAACGAGCTGAAACTCGCCCTCAAGGACTTGAGTAGCCGCCAGGTGGACATTCCCATCGTGATCGGCGGCAAGGAAATCCGCACTGGAAAGACCATCGACGCCGTGATGCCGCACTGTCATCGGCACGTGCTCGCGAAAGTCCATCAGGCAGGCCCCGACGAGGTGCACGCGGCGGTGGCGGCGGCCCGTGAGGCGCGGCAGGAGTGGTCGCGCTGGAGTCTCGCCGACCGCGCGGCGGTCTTTCTCAAAGCGGCTGACCTCCTCGCAACGCGGTGGCGCGCGATGGTCAATGCCGCCACGATGCTGGGTCAGAGCAAGACCGCGTTCCAGGCTGAGATCGATTCGGCCTGTGAATTGATCGATTTCTGGCGCTTCAACGTGCATTACGCGGACCGGATCTACGCCGAACAGCCGCTCTCGGCCGCGGGCACGTGGAACGCGATGGACTACCGCGGTCTCGAAGGCTTTGTCTACGCGATCACGCCATTCAACTTCACATCGATCGGCGGCAACCTGCCGACTGCGCCCGCGATCATGGGGTGCACCGTGGTCTGGAAACCGGCCGCGACGGCGGTCTATTCGAACTATCTCCTGTTCCGGTTGCTGCAGGAGGCCGGTCTTCCACCCGGAGTCGTAAATTTCGTCCCGGGTCCGGCGACGGTGATCAGTGAGCGCTTGCTGGCCGACCGCCACCTTGGCGGTATCCACTTCACCGGGTCGACCGAGGTATTCCAGACGCTGTGGAAGCAGGTCGCCGACAACCTGACGAGCTATGCCGATTACCCGCGACTCGTGGGAGAGACGGGCGGCAAGGATTTCATACTGGCGCACGCAAGCGCCGACGTCGACGCGCTTGCGACCGGCATTGTGCGCGGCGCCTTCGAGTACCAGGGACAGAAATGCAGCGCCGCCTCGCGCGCCTATGTGCCCGAGTCTCTCTGGCCGACGCTGCGGGAACGCGTGCTGGCCAGGCTGGGGGACGTCCGGGTCGGGGATCCCGCCGACTTCCGCAACTTTATGGCGGCGGTGATCGACAAGAAGTCCTTCGACAAGATCAAACACTATATCGAGCGTGCGAAGCACGATGCCAAAGCTGAGATCTTGTTCGGCGGAGAGTGTGACGACAGCGACGGCTACTTCGTGCAGCCGACGCTCATCCAGGTGGAAGATCCGAAGTATCGGACGATGTGTGAGGAGATTTTCGGTCCCGTGCTTTCCTTATACGTGTATCCGGATCGGCAGTGGAAGGAAACGCTGAAGCTGATCGACCAGACGTCTCCCTATGCGCTCACCGGCGGGGTGTTCGCGCAGGATCGGGAGGCGCTCGTCGAGGCGGATGCGGCTCTGCGGTATGCGGCGGGCAATTTCTACCTGAACGACAAGCCGACGGGTGCGGTCGTGGGGCAGCAACCCTTCGGCGGGGGTCGGGCCAGCGGCACGAACGACAAGGCGGGCAGCCTCCTCAATCTGATCCGCTGGACCAGCGCTCGGGCGATCAAAGAGAACTTCGTGCCGCCGCGAGATCCCTGGTATCCGTTCATGGCGGAGGCTTGAGGGCGCCACTGCTGGTGTGGGTGATGGCGGCGGCGTTCCTCCTGCTGGTCGCCTCACTGTTGATCGGATCGTTCAGCAAGCCAGCGTTTCCTCCCTACGAGCTCGGCGCCCATGCCGATAGCACTTACACGCTCGATGCCTCACGAGGGGACCAGTGGCTGTGGTGGGAGGACCTCGGCTTTCGACGCAACCACGTCATTACCGTGCCCGGTGCGGGAGCGCTGGATCTCGGGGCGGTGAGCTTCGACTCGGTCAACGAGCTCCCCCCCGCTTCCGCTGACTACGTTGCCACCGTGTTCGGGGCGGACACGACGAATGAGGCCATCGGGAAGTGGTACGACTACAGCATGTGGTCACACCTGCTCACCTCCCGGCATCATGTATACGCGATCCGCGCGGCGTCGGGGGGGCTCGCCAAGCTCGAGATCGTCGCTTACTACTGCCGTGAGGTCGGCTCCGCCTGCTACACGATCCGCTATAAAAAGACGCGCCCTCGGATTTGAAACACCGAGGGCGCGTCAGATAATAAAAGAGGTCGACCGCGAGATTACTTGGGCGGCAAAATCTTGAACATCCCGGTCCCGCACACGGGACAGACACCCTTTAGCGCGGGGCGGCCATTGGCCATCTTCACCTGCTGGGCGTTCGAGATCTTCCGCTTCGCCTTACACTTCACGCAGTAACCTTCATCCGCGGCCATCGGGGCCTTTCCCTTTGCCATGGTCGGTCGCTCCTCCAGTTCAGGGGCACGGGGTACGGGGGGAACGGGTAGCTCCAAGCGCCTGACAACATAATAGGGTGCCGCTACGGGGTGGTAACCGGCCCGTCCTGAAACCCATTTCTTTTGTGCGTTCCGTCACAGAAGGGTTTGGTTGCCGAGCCCCCACATCTGCACAGCACAACGACTTCCGACGGTTTGCCGTCCTTGCGGGGTGGCGGCGCCAATTCCCGTCCGTCAGGGGTAACGATTCGTACGGGCCCCTCGATGA
>DASZNX010000439.1:0-9609 GCA_035551075.1 Gemmatimonadales bacterium
CCTCGATGGCTTGTGCCAGGGTCAGCGCGGGGCGATGCAGGAGCGGCGAGTATCGCACTTCGACATAGCGGACATTCTCCGCGGCCTTGTCGATGACGAACTCGTATGCCACCCGCTCGAGCGCGGCGGCGGTCTGCAGCACCGAGAGAGTGATCTGATACTTCTCGAGGTACTCTTCCAGATTCCTCGCGTCGCGCACCAGCATGGCCTTGGCGAGCGCCTCCGGCGTATCGGCCGGGAGCCGGATCCGCTGCTCGCGCGCCAGCTCCAGCATCGTGGCGGGCCGCAGCGCGCCATCCAGATGCACATGCAGCTCGGCTTTCGGCCAGCGGCGCAGTGTCTCTTTCGTGAGCCGCGGCTTCCCTTCCCGCCTGGCGGAGACCACAACACGAAACACGGCTCCGGCCTCGCTGATCGGCACGCCCAAGTCGACCGGCCGACCGGCCGCGTCGGTCACGTACGCGGCGCCGTCGAGCAATCGGGCGAGCCCATCGTCCGCTTGCGCGACCGCGTCGCGGACACGAGCGCCGCGCGGCACATCGACCGCCTTGTCATTGATGAAAACCCGCATCAGCGGGGCGATCCGGGTTGGTCCGTACGATGAAACCGGGTTTCGGTAGGCGCTTCTACCGGTGCGGGAAGCACGCCGAGGTAGCGGATCAGGGCATCGAGATCGAGGACATCGATGTCCTCCCGCGGAGCAGCGGTGAGCATGCCGAACCCCGAGCCGCCGGTCGCCATGAAATCGCTCACGATGAGCGTGTAGCTGCCGTCCTTTTCGACGCTCTTGTCGTTGGGCAGCCGGGTGCGAGTGATTCGCTTGCCCGGCTCCTTGCGGGCATCGAACCAGACCTCCACGCCGGCGATGTGACAATCGGGGAGGTGATCCCGTCCGGCCACGCAGTGCTCCAGCGCATCGAGCAATACCGTGCCCTTCACGGTCAGCCGCTGCAACCGGTTTTGGAACGGCTGCACCTGATAGACGTTCCCCCAGGTCACCGTGCCGGCGGGGAGATCGGACCGGATGCCGCCGTTGTTCATGATCGCGACATCGCCGCGGCCGGCGCTGCGTTGCGCGTCCGCGATCAGCCGGCCCAGCCCGTATTCATCACCCTCGCGTTTCAGCGGAAACTTGAGACGGGCAACGGGACGCTCCGTGATCGCGCGGACAGCCTCCTGCTGGCGCTCGATCGCCTCGGTCATTGCCGGATCAGCGCGCACCTGATCGTCGTACGGCGTGATCAGCTGGACGCGCACTTCTCTGCGTGTTCCACCCACGCGCACGAAGTCCGCCACGCCGATTGCCCGGCCGCTCGATTGCGCCTCGACGATGGGGATGCCGTTCACGACGGTATTGATCCGCGCGTGCGTATGTCCGGCGACGATCAGATCGACCGATCCCGAGTCCAGCTGGCGTGCGATGTCGAAGATTTCGCCGTGACAGCTCGGACCCGTCTCCGCCATGGCTCCCGAATCGCAGACCGCGCCTGCATGGGCGAGCACGATGACGAAGTCCGCTCCCGCACGCGCGGCCGGGAGATAGCGCTTGATCGCCTGCGCGCCGTTGCCGAACGCCAGGCCGCGGATGTTCCGGGCGGCCGTACTGGTTGGAGTTTCGCTGGTGGTCAAGCCGATCACCGCGATTCGCGTTCCATATTTCGTGATGAGCGTCCACGGGATCGCCCAGTCGGGCCGCGCGTCTCCCGCTGTGTTCGTGATATTCGCGGAGACAAACGGATACTTGGCGTCACGAAAGCGCGCCCGCATGGTGTCGATGGACCAATCGAACTCGTGATTCCCGATCGCCGCCGCGTCGATGTTCAAGCCGTTGAACGCGTCGATCGTGCTGCGGCCGTAGGTCGCGTTCGAGAGCGCGGTCCCCTGCATCTCGTCGCCGGCATCGAGGCGCACGGTCGTGCAGCCGCACGCTCGCGCGAGACTGTCCAGCCAGGGCTTGAGCGCGGCCACGCCGCCCACGGTTCGACCGGCCGACCACTCCCACGCGCGGGGCTCGAGCTGGCCATGCAGGTCACTGATCGCGAGGACTCGCAGGAGCGTGCTGTCCGGGACGTTGCGCGGCACCACGACCGCCGCGAAGGCGGCGCGTGCCGCCGCACGTGCCTGGTCCGGAATGATCGCCCAGCTCGGATGGAAATAGCTCGGCGTCTGCAGCGTGCGCACGCGCTGCACTTCAGCGACCAGCAGCTCGCGAATGTCTTCGCCCTTGTCGTATACCACCGGGGCCTTGGTCAGCATCGTATACCCACCGCCGCCCGATTGGCGATAACTGTTCAGCGCGAGCGTGAAGCTGTCGGTTGGCTGGACGATCTTGCCTTCATAGGCAAGGCCGCGGATGCGCTGCCCGACCGGCCGGGACAGATCGATGTTGTAGACCACGCCGCTCACGACGTCGTAGTTGTACGCGGGAAAGCTGTCGTTGATGATCGGATTGCCCGGTTCGTAGGATCGGAAGTAGCGGGCCGACTGCTCGAGATATTCGCGCAGCTGCTGGCCCGAAATCTTCACCGCGCGCAGCGTGTTTTCGTACGGATAGATCCCGAACACATCGCGCTGGTGGATTTCTCCTTCGGGCAGCCCCGGCTGCACATCGAAGACCGCCGCGGCCGAGAGCTGCGCGCCTGCTTTGGTGCGCTGCACTTCATTGATGAAATCGAGCAGCGGCGTGTCCTGCGCGCGCGCCAGGCGGGCGTCGAATCCCGCCGCCGCGGTGCCGAGCGGCGCTCCGGCCCACAACCGGGTGGCCTGGTGCGCCGCCTCCACACGCCGGGTGAAGCGGGCCAGCTCGGGTACCGTGTTCAGGGGAATGAGCTCCGCGTGCACGTTCGTCACGCGCCAGCGGCCCTGGTCCTTACTCAGCCAGACGTGCACCACCGAAAGACTCTGGGCCCAGTTCTTGGGCTGCACGAAGTGCACGCCGTTGATGACGGTGTCGCGAATCTCGCGGTGGGTGTGGCCGACGATGACGATGTCGGGCTTCGAATTTCCCGTCGCCAGAGCCGCAGCATCGTTTTCCGGTCCGATGCCCGTGGTATCGTAGGTCGATTCGCCGAAGCCGCTGTGAATCAGGACGACCTTGAGATCAGCGCCTTCTCCCTCGAGACGCGTGAGCGCCATCGGTGCGGCGCCCGCGATGCGGCGCACCCGCGCTCGACCCGCGAGCTGCGCCCGATCCCACAGCATCACACCGGGCGTCGTAAAGCCGGTGATCCCGACCTTCACCGGCCCACGCTGGAGGATCACGGTTTGCGGGAAAAACGGCCCACCGCTCGAGTCCTCGACGTTTGCGGAGACATAGCGATAGGTGGCCTGCTTGGCCGCGCCGCGCAGGAAGTCGACGCCAAAATCGAAATCGTGGTTTCCCGGCGTCACGACGTCGTACTGCAAGGCATTGAGGGCATCGACAATCGGCTGCGGCTGGCGCTTGTCATAGCGGCCGAAGTAGGCCGCGAAGGGATTTCCCTGTAGCAGGTCACCCGCATCGACCAGCACGAGATTGTTCGGGTACTTTGCGCGCAGCGTTTCGAGCGCGGTGGCGGCGCGCGACAGCCCACCCGGCGCCGACGCGTCTCTGACGTAGTCCCAGCCCAATACCCGCCCGTGGATGTCGGTCGTCGCGACGATGACGATGTGTGCCGTATCGGCGGCAACGGTTGCTGGCGCGGGGCTTTTCGGGGCGGGAGCGGGCGGAGCGGGCGGATTTTGCAACGCGAGCAGGATCGCCGAGAAGAGAATCATAGTGGGCACAAAGTTGCCAAACCCCCGCATCCGGCGCCACTTTCCCACCATGCAACTCCTCGTCGTGCGTCACGGCATCGCGGAAGACCGCGAGACGTGGGCGCCACGCGATGATGGCTTGCGCCCCCTGACCGAAGATGGAAAGAAGAAGATGAAAGAGGCCGCCAAAGGACTGCACTCGCTCGTGCCCAAGGTCGACGCCCTGGCCAGCAGTCCGCTGACGCGCGCCATGCAAACGGCAGCGATCCTCGCGAAGGTCTACGATAAGTCGGAGCCGGTGAAAGTGGACGCGCTCGCGCCGGGACAGCACCCGTCCACGCTCGCGGTGTGGCTGCGCACGCAGGCCGCGCGCAAAGTCGTCGCCGTCGTGGGCCACGAGCCCTCGCTCGGTACGATCATCTCCTGGCTCACCGCCGGCATCGAGCAATCGTTCATCGAGCTCGGCAAGGGCGGCGCGTGTCTGCTGAATCTCGGCGAGCGCATCGATGCGGCTGAGGCGATGCTCGAATGGGTGCTCCGCCCCAGCCATCTGCGGTCCGTCGCCCGATGACCGACTTCCCTGCCGGTCTGCTCGATCGCCCCGCCGTCGAAGCCGCCGGGGTGGTGGCGCTGCGCTATCTCGACGACGCTGCGGCAGCAGCGGCCCGCCTGACCGACGCGCGAGACGCCGAAGCGCTGCACGACTTTCGTGTGTCGGTCCGGCGGCTCCGCGTTACGCTGCGGGCGTATCCGGGACTGCACGAAGGGATTCCGAGGAAATATCGGCGGCGGCTGCGCAAGCTGGTTCGCGCGACGAATCCCGTGCGTGACGCGGAGGCGCAGCTTGCGTGGTTTCGCGATCGCTCGGGCCAATTCACGGCAACACAGCGGGCCGCGCTCGGCGCCTTGCGGTCGCGGTTGCGCGCGCGCCGCCGCCGCGCGCAGACCCGCACGCATCTCGGGCTGCAGCAGCGTTTCACGAAGCTCGAGCGCAAGATCCGGCGGGCCCTCGCGGCGCTCCGCTCCCACGCCGGGACACACGAGGCTCCGTTTCGGGCGATCGTGGCGGCGACGCTGATCAAGTATGCGATGGACCTGCGCAAGCGACTTGCGGGCGCGAGCGTCACGAGCGCGGCGGACCTGCACGCCACCCGCATCGCCGCGAAGCGGTTGCGGTACCTGCTCGAGCCGGTCGAGCAGTCCCTCGTGAATGGTGACCAGCTGATTGCTCGCCTCAAACGGCTGCAGGATGTATTCGGCAGTCTGACTGATGCGCACGAGCTCCGCGCCGAGCTCCAGCGATCCGCCAACACCAACCGGCAGGCCGGTATCGCCGCGGCGGCGAGTCTGCTGGAGACTGAAGTGACCGGCTTATTGGCGACCGTGCGGGAGGAGTGGTCGACGGTAGCCGGAGGGGAGCTCGAAACAGAAATTACGGCGGCCGCCCAACAACTTCGCCCAACCATACCGCGGAGACCGCCTCCGCCCGCCAGACGCGACTCGCGCCTGCCGGCCGGAGCCTAGCTCTCTTCGGTTACCTTCCGACCCGACGCGCCTTTGCTGCTGCGCCGCACCCGGGGTGCGGCGGTCGTCCGGCGCGTTTCCCCTTTTCCTTTCTTCCCATTGCGCCGGAGCACCGGCACGAAGAGGCGATGACCGGCGTGATCGACGACATGCGCGGAGCCACGCGCCAGACTGTGCAGGACAGTCTGCGAGCGGATCGTCGCCTGCCCCTCCGTGGGTGTGGCGCGGCGGTACGAGCCGTCGGGGTTCTGGAGCCGCGCTTTCACGTTGTCGGCGAGGATCGTCGGCAGGATCCGGTCGACGATTCGCGCCTTGAGCTGCGCGTCTTCCACGGGGAACATGACTTCGATGCGCCGCAGGAAGTTCCTGGGCATCCAGTCCGCGCTCGCCAGGAACACTTCGGGATTGCCGCCATTGCTGAAGTAGAAAACGCGGCTGTGCTCCAGGAACCGATCGACGATGCTGGTCACGCGAATGCGTTCCGAGACGCCGGGGAGTCCCGCGCGCAGGCAGCAAATGCCGCGAATGATGAGGTCGATTTCTACGCCGGCCCGCGACGCGCCGTAGAGCGCGTCGATCACCGAGACTTCGACGAGCGCGTTCATCTTGACGATGATCCGGGCCGGGCGTCCGGCCTCCGCGTGCCGGCGTTCTCGATCGATGAGCGTGATCACGCGCTCGCGCAGCTCGACCGGCGCGACGACGAGCTTGCGCCAGCGCCGCGACTGCGAGTAGCCGGTCAGCATGTTGAACATCTCGCTGACGTCCTCACCGAACGCGGGGTCAGCGGTGAACAGCCCGAGATCGGTGTAGACGCGCGCCGTGGTCGGATTGTAGTTGCCGGTCGACAAATGCACGTAGCGTTGCAACCCGCCCCGTTCCCGCCGGACCACCAGCGCCGCTTTGCAGTGGGTTTTGAGCCCCACGATGCCGTACACGACGTGGACGCCGGCCTGCTCGAGCTCGCGCGCCCAGACGATGTTGTTCTCCTCGTCGTAGCGTGCTTTGAGCTCGACCAGCGCGGTCACCTGTTTGCCGTTCTGCGCCGCGCGCGCCAGCGCCGAGATGATCGGGCTCGCGCCGCTCGTCCGGTATAGCGTCTGCTTGATGGCAAGGACCTGGGGATCGTCGGCCGCGCGATCGATGAAGTCGACCACGGCACCGAACGATTCGTACGGATGGTGGACCAGCACGTCCTGCGCGCGGATCACGTCGAATGGGTTGTCGCCGCTCGCGAACGCCGGCGCCTGGCGCGGCAGGAGGGCCTCGTCGCGCAACGCCTTGAATCCTTCCCCCCGATGCAGCGCCATCAGCGCCGTCAGATCGACCGGCCCGTTCACGCGATAGACGTCGTTTTCTCGCAGATCGAGGGCGCTCATCAGCATCTGAGCAAAGCGCGCGTCTCCGGAGGCCAGAATTTCCAGTCGCACCGCCTCGCCGAGGATGCGCTGGCGCAGCGTCTCTTCGATCGTTTGCAGCAGATCCTCGGCCTCGTCCTCGTTGATCGATAGGTCGGTGTTGCGCGTGACGCGAAAGACGGTGTGCGCCAGGACGCGGAACCCGCCGAACAGATCGCCGAGGTGCGCGGCGATGATCTCCTCGAGCAACACGAAGCGCAGCCGGTCCGCTGGTCCCGGCAACGCCACAACGCGGTCGAGCAGTGCCGGTACCTGCACCACAGCGAACAGTTGCTGGCCCGACTCGGCATTCTCGACGAGCAGGACGATGTTGAGACTCTTGTTGTGCACGTGCGGGAACGGATGACCCGGGTCGATCGCCAGCGGCGTGAGCACGGGGTAGATCTCGCTGGCGAACAGCTTATCGAGATACTCGCGCTCCGCCGCATCGAGTTGATCGAGACCCACGCGTGCGATCCCGGCGGCGGCCAATCCCGGCATGATTTCGCTGTCGAGCAGCCGGTGTTGCTCCGCCACCAGCGCGTGGACGCGAGTCGCGATTTGCGCGAGCTGCTGCGCGGGGTCGAGGCCGTCCGCGCCATAATCCTGCGGCTCGATGCCCGCGTAGAGCTGCTGCTGCAGCCCGGCGACGCGCACCTCGAAAAACTCGTCGAGATTCGCGCTGAAGATCGCGGCGAACTTGAGGCGCTCGAGCAGCGGATTCGTCGCATCGCCCGCTTCTTCCAGAACGCGCGCGTTGAACTCGAGCCAGCTGAGCTCGCGATTCAGATAATGATCGGGTGGAAATGCCGGCTGATAGTTGGATGGCATGATCAGCTCGCGGCGGCGAGGCGCAGGCGATGGCGCCGGTCCACGCGCGCCGCCTCACGCACCCAGACGAAGCGCGGCTCCACGTGGAACGCGCGCTCGAACAGTTTTGATTTCCGCTCCGCGTCCCAGATCTCCACTCGGGGATCCGTTCGTGCTTGCAGCGTCAATTCCACGAAGCCGCGATGTGTCGCGCACGTCACCGCGGTGATGCGTTGCGTATGCGTCCGATCGAGACCATCCGCGACCCGGAGGACCCCCGCGAGCGCTCGCACCAGACGCCGGTCCGGCCGGTCGAGCCGCGCGAACGCCGAGTGGCGCTTGGAGGGAAACGCTTTGCGGTGATAGCGGGCCACACACGCCACGATCTCGAGCTCGCGCTGGCTGAATCCCTGCAGGTCACCGTTGAGAATGAGATGGTAGGCGTGCTTGTGATGCTTGGCGTGGTTGATCACGTAGCCGATGTCGTGCAGCAACGCAGCCGCCTCCAGGAGCTCCCGCGCGTCGCTCGGCAGGTTGAAGCGCTCAGCCAGGCCGTCGAACAGCTGTGTCGCCAGGCGGGCGACCTGCTCGCAGTGCCGCTCGTTCGATCGGCATTGCCGCGCGAAGGCGCGCGCCGAATCGAGCCGGCTGATTGGCCGCGCGGTCTCGCCGGCCTCTTTGGGGAACCGCTCCGCGATCATCGCCAGCAGTAACCCGTCGCGCAGTCCGCCGTCGTTCACGAGGATCCGCTCCGTCCCGAGGCGCTTGGCGACCCGCGCGACTGCCGCCGCCCCGGCGACGATGATGTCGGCGCGGCGCGGGTTCAGTCCGGGGATCTCGCGCCGCTCCGCGAGCGGCGTGGCGCGCAAGCGGTGCATGAGATGCACGACGTCGGCACGGGACATCGCATATCCCTGGACGGGGCGCGCCGTCGGGTCGCGCTCGAGCTGCGCCATCTCGGCCAGGTTCGTGAATGTGCCTCCACTCCCGATCATGATCTCCGGATGGAACGGCGGCTTGCGCAGCTTCTCGTCGAGCACGCGATCGATGCCGCGACGCAGCTTGCGCCAGCGCTTTGGTGACAGTGTGCCGGCCGTGTCGTAGTGTTCAGTCAGCCGGACGGCGCCGAGCGGCAGTGTGAGAACCTCGTCGACGACGGTGCCGGCAGTGAGCGTGACTTCCATGCTGCCCCCGCCGATGTCGACAATCGCCGCGGATCGACCGGTCAGGTCGAAGTGGCGCCGCGCGCTACGCAGCGCGAGCTGCGCCTCCTCTTCGCCCGGAATGACTTCCACGCGCAACCCGCAGCGTCGCCGGACTTCCTGGCAGAACGCGCGCCCGTTGGACGCCTCGCGCACCGCGCTCGTCGCCACCGCCCGCAGCTCGGCCACCAGAAATCCGTCGGCGATGACTTTCATCTTCGCGAGCGCGTCCAGTGAGCGCTCCATCGGCTCGCTGGCGAGCCGGCCGCGCGCGAACAGTCCATGGCCCAATCGCGTCATCTCGCGCTCTTCGTCGAGCACGCGATACCGCCCATCCGACTCGACCTCGGCAACGATGAGCCGGATGGAGTTGGTGCCGATGTCGATCGCAGCGAGACGAACGGGGGAAACCGCCATAGCGCATAAATTTACAGCTTCGCCGTCGCCGTCGTGAGCACGGCCCTTTGTCACGAACCCGTTACATTCCCGTAACCGAGACTCATGCTTTGGAGCGCATCGGAAGATTGCGGATGACTCGACGGCGACGGTACTTTCCCCGCCACCACGCGCGTCCCTTGGCGCGTCGTGGCGACGCTGTAGCCAAAGGAGACCCTGTGAGTGCGCGCCCCCGCCCCCGCCCAGTGGCCGATTTGCTGGCGACCCTGAACGAGCCGACACGTCTGCGCATTCTGAACAGCATCTCGCGCGTTCCCCTCTCCGTTTCCGATCTCGCCGCGATTCTCGAGCTGCCCGAAACTGTCGTCAGTGAAGCCATCGAGGTCCTGCAGGATCTCCGGATCGTGCGCGCCTTCACCGTGATGCCGTACGTGCTGTACACTCTCGCGCCGCTGGCCGCGCATCACGAGCGGCTGTTGCGCGCGGCGCTCGATGCGCTCGGCAGCGATCCGGAAGCGCAGCGCGACCGCGCCGCCGCCCGGGTG
>DASZNX010000440.1:0-5867 GCA_035551075.1 Gemmatimonadales bacterium
CAACACGCTGAGCGACTGGTCGGACACGCAGGTGTTCAGGACGCCCGCGCCCGTGATCATTCCCGGTCCGGGCGGCGGCGGTGGCGGCGGCCCCACCATCGGCATCGTGTCGCAGGGCGGATCGGTTTCGGAAGCCGGCAATGTCTTTGTACTCGGCAATGCGGGCGCGGGAGGAACATCGCCTGGAGGAAACGCGGGCAGCGCGGGCCTGCGGTTACAGACTCACATTCTGTAGCGCTACTCTAGCAGCGCCTGCACCTCAGCCGCCGCTGCGATCCGCCGGTCGACGTGGTCCCCAATCGCCCGCGCGCGCTCGAGCGCGAGCGTGAGATCGGACGGCGACCCGATGCCCGACTGCCGCTTCACGAGCGCAAGACGCAGATGTTCGAGCGCGGCCACCGCTTCGGTCAGCGATTCACCCGTGTCGCCTCTTGCCCGCAATGTCTCCGTGCCGGTCTCCAATCGCTCGACCACTTCCGGGAGGTCACGTGCCTGGTGTCGATCTGCTTCCGGCAGCGCCTTATACGCGGCGAGCGCCGAGCGTCCCAGCACGAGCTCGGTCCGCTCGACTGAGGGAAGCGCGGGACGTTCGGCTTTCTTGAGACCGAGGCCAGCGAGCCGGAAGAACACACGCCCGACTTTTCCAGCCCACACCTTATACCACAGCGAGTCCAGCCACCGGAACCAGCGGCGCCGTTTGACGACTTCGGCCTCCTCCTGCTGCACCTGCCGTTCGGCCAGGAGGGCCGCGCGAATGTCGTCGAATGTGTAGCCGTCCTTCAGGAGCCGGCGCGCCACGATGACCAGCTGAACGATGAGGATCGTCCCGATTAGCCCCACGCCTTGCTCTGCGATTACGGTAGCCAACAGGACCATGGTCGAGACCTGCGCGTTCCGCACGAACGAGCGCACGAGCGGCGGCGCGCGAAAGTCTCGACCGCGCAATTCGCCCGCGACTCGCGCGAGATCGTCCGCCGTCTGAAACCGCTCCGCCGGCGCTTTGCGGAGCAAGCGCTCGACGACGGCGCCGAGTTTGGCGGGCACCTCCGGCCGGAGCGTTTGCACGAGTGGGGCGATCTCGTACACATGTTTCGTGAGGATCGCGGGCACGTTGCTGGCCTCGAACGGTGCCCGGCCGGTGAGCGCGTAGAAGAACGTCGCGCCCAATGAGTACAGATCGCTGCGCGCGTCCACCGGCTCACCGCAGGCCTGCTCGGGACTCATGTAGCGCGCGGTGCCGGTGACTGAGCCGCCCGCGCTTTCGGCGCGTGTGCCGACCGCGATGCCGAAGTCGGTGACGATCGCGCGCTCAGTTGCGCGCTCGATCATGATGTTGTCGGGTTTCACGTCGCGGTGGATCACGCCGCGTTGGTGCGCGGCACCCAGCGCCCATGCGACTTCTTGCAGCAGCTTCGTCGCGAGGCGCGGCGAGAGCGGGCCGGCCCGCTCGACGCGCTCGCGCAGTGTTTCGCCGTCTACGAAGCCCATCACGAAGAACACGAGATCCCCGTGTGCCTCGACGAGGTGAATCGGGACGATGTTGGGATGGGCGAGGCCCGCGGCGGTTCGCGCTTCCTGGAGGAAGCGATCTCGTTCATTGGCGCGCGTCGCGAGGTGCGGCGGGAGCAGCTTGATCGCCACCGGGCGGTCGAGCGCGACATCACGGGCGAGCAGCACGATCCCCATTCCGCCGCGGCCCAGCTCGCGCTCGATCGAATAACGGCCGGCGAGCAGCTCCTGGAGGGCGAGGAATTCAGGGCTTATCGGCGCGGGCGATGTCATAGGTGTCTGGTCCTACGAACCCAGTCTCGCTGCGTTTCGAGGCATTGTGTAGTGGCCGAACCGCAGGGCACGCCCCTTGCGTTGACGCAGCCCCGGCACCCGTATCCGGGGGAAACGGTCCAAGTGAGTCTGCTCCTCGTAGCGATGGCGCTGGCGACGAGCGACTCGTCCCGGTTAGACAGTCCCAAAGCGCTCAGGATTTCGGTCGCCGCGGCGGAAACGCTGGCGGTGACGATCTCCGGCGCGGACGCAGGGAAGCCGCTGGTCCTCATCCCGGGCCTGTTCGGCTCGCAGTTCGGCTTTCGCAAAATCGTGCCGCCGCTCAACGCGGACGGCTATCGCACGATCATCATCGAGCCGCTCGGCATTGGCGCGTCGTCACGTGCCCCGCGCGCCGACTACTCGTTGACGGCACAGGCGGATCGCATCGCGCGGGTACTCGATGCGCTACACGTCGATAGCGCGCTCGTCGTGGCGCACGCGCTCGGCGCGGCGATGGCGCTGCGGCTCGCTTATCAGCGCCCCGATCTGGTGCGCGGACTCGTGGCGCTCGA
The DNA here is from genome assembly GCA_035551075.1 of Gemmatimonadales bacterium. Taxonomy (GTDB): domain Bacteria; phylum Gemmatimonadota; class Gemmatimonadetes; order Gemmatimonadales; family GWC2-71-9; genus 20CM-2-65-7. The sequence continues at coordinate 2,337 of DASZNX010000440.1, forward strand.
CGGCGATGCGAGCGAGACCGCGGTGACCCCCGCGTTCCGGCAGACGCTCCGGCTCATCCCATGGATCAGGCTCTTCGGTGGCATGAAGCTGATTCGCAAGAAGACGCGGGAGAATCTGGTCGCGTCGTCGGGCGATACGACCTGGGTGACCGACGACGTGGTCGCGGAGTACACCGCGGGCACGGCGCGCGACCTCGACGGGACGCTCAAAGCGTACGTCGCGATGGCGAATGCGAAGGAGCGGGACCGCCTGGCCCCGCATCTTGCCGAGGTGCTGTGCCCGGTGCGGCTCGTGGTGGGCGGCGCGCCGCATGCCGGCAGCATGGGAGACGCTGACGTCACGCTGCTGCAGCGGAGCCTGCGCGCGTTAGCGATCGACTCAATTGCCGGAGCCGGGCATTATCTGCACGAAGAGCGGCCTGATGTCGTGGTGGAGGCGGTGGCGCGACTCGAGGCAGCGATGAGCGGACAGCGCGCTGTGCTCAATCGATAGGTATGGCTTCGCCCTTATTGCTGCCAAGTGGCCCAGCGCGCATCGTTGATTCATGCGCGCCACGGGAGGTGGCTGGTTACTGGTAGCTCTCGTCGTATGCGCTGTCCCTCGCCCGATCGTTTCCCAACAACCATGGCCTGCCGGCGCAACCGCATTATGTCGCGACCGGACATACTCCTTCAGCCGTCATCACCGCGGCACGTGCTCGCACCACCACGGCGTCCTCATGTGGCTGGATGCGAGCGACAACGACATCCCTTCCCCCACCGCTGGCACGGCGGCGGGTTCGACCGGCCCTGTCTGCGGCGTTCACTGCGGCACGGAGCGCTGGGAGGTGAAGACGCTGAGCGACCCGGATACCGGTCGCATTCATGGAGATACCGTGGACGCGAGTGTGGAAGATCTCGTGGCGCTCGAGCGCCCGAACCAGCTCTCAGCGAGCGGGCGCGCTGATCCGGTCGAAGTGACGATCTACCGTGTGAAAGCCCGCTTGGTCTGGTTCGTGGGCGAAAAGGACGGCGACTATCACTTGGTCTTGGCGAGCCTTCCCGACCCCGCCATACAGATGATCGCCGAGGTCCCGAACCCTGGCTGCACGGGGTCGTGCGCGTCTGGCCGATCGGAATTGTACGCGCGGGTGCGGCAGACATTGATGGATCATCTCGACTCGCCACAAAGTGAAGCCGCACCGGTGGTGAGGGTCACCGGCGTTGGTTTCTTCGACTACTTACATGGCCAGCGGGGTGTCGCGCCGAACGGCATCGAGCTCCATCCGGTGATCAAGGTGGAGTTTCCCTAGGCTTTCACAAAGGCCAAGTGGCGATGGGACCCTCAAGGACGTCCAGAAGAAGCCGTTGAGAGCGAGTTGACGAGGGCAACGACGTTGGCCTCGTGCAATTCGAGATCGTTGGCCCGATCCGAGAGCTCGAAGTGATCGCCGTGGGCCGAGCCGTCAGGGCCCGGAAATACCTCAGCAAGCGCTATGGCCATGGAGCTTGGCGCAAACTCAAAGGAGTCGCACCTGTGCGACTGCGAGATGGAACGCTGCTGACCGCAGAGCTACATTGGTACGAGGCGACCGGGATCGGCCGTAAGGAATTCAAAATCAAACGATACCTGACCTGACACATGCCCCGTTCACGCGGTAAGCCAACCAGAAGGTCGGCCCGTCGTACAGCGGGACCGAGCCGTTTTGCATTGTGCCTCGATAACAGCGATTACCCTGTATCGCTGCAGCAATGGAAGATCTATCGAGTCCTGCCCGACACCGCCGCCGAGCGACACAGCCAGTTGCGCGTCATCGATGAATCCGGAGAGGACTATCTATTCTCCGCCGACGCTTTTGTGATAGTCGACCTTCCGGCCAAGGTGCGGCGGCTGTATCTGGAGAAGGCTGGCACCTAGGCAGCGTAGCTGAACCGCGCGATGTACATGGTGCCGGCATATCTCGAAGGCATTGTCCCGCTGATCAGCGGTGCCGACAGTCCCGCCGTGGCGGCAATTTCCGGAAGGCGCATGGAGTCGATCGGGTACGGCACCCAGCGATTCGCGCGCCGGCGATCGTATTCGATCAACACGACACTCCCTCCCGGCCGTAACCACTCGACGAGCTGTTTCAGAACTCGCGCCGGCTCGGCCACGAAATGCAACGCGTTGGCGAGCAGGATGCCGTCGAGCGCGCCTCGGGCGGCGCGGGGAAGCTCGAGCGCGCGCGTGAAGTCACCGACGATGGGGATGATTTGCACACGGTCCTCCGTTCCGGCGCGCTCGAGCTTCGCGAGGGCGTGCGTATCGCGATCGACCGCGTAGATCGTGCTACCTGGGCCGAGGATGTGGGCGAGCGCGCGGGTGAACGTGCCTGTGCCGGCGCCTAGGTCGGCCCAGACGCCGGGTTGGGGTGGGACGGCTTGGGCTAAGAAATTCTCCGCCTCGCGATCGTTCATGCGAGAAAGCTACGCGCTGAACGGGAGGTACCTGCAGCGATTGGGCACCAGACAATGCAAATGGCCGAACATGTTGCATGTGTGCGAGGCCTCCGCGTAGCCAGTTTCGCTACGCCAAACGAAAACCGGGGAGCGAGAGCTCTCCGGCTTCTTGTCCCCCCGGCCTATCCAGTCCCTGGAACCTCAATACGTGTAGATACACGTATTGAGTTCGGAGTACGTGGATGGGAATGGGCCCTTATGCTCACCTTCGCCCAATCGCCACCTAATACCGACGCTCCGCGAGAATTATCGCGCGTATGAACGCATCCGGCGCGACGTGTTATGCCTGCGACGCCGGCGATGCATTTCCGCCACAGTCACGCATGAGACCATCACACACCGCGAGCGCAACGAGTCTGGCATTTCCTTTGCTTCACGAGGGGCAGAATCGCATCACGCACGGTTTAACCTCTTGGGTGTTATCGAATGATTGGCATGAGACGTACCCGCATTCAGTTGGCGATCGTTGGTGCCGCGGCCCTGCTCAGTCTCTACTGCAATGATGCCTCGGGACCTGAGCGCCAGAGTACCCGTCCTTCGTTTCAGACGGCGGCACCTGGTGGCGGCATTCAGCTGGACCAGCAGAACGGCACATTCAATGAAAGCGGCACCACGATCATCAAGGGGTTCAATCCTACCAATCCCCACGTCGGCGACGCCATCCTGGCAACTATCGTCTGGTTCGGCGCGCCGGGCGGTCTTACCGGGAATATCGTTGAGTCGGTGACTGACGTCCTCACCACCGTACCGTATACGCCGGTGGGCAATACGTACACGCTCGTCGAATTCGTGAGCGACGGCACGATCTCAATGGCGACCTACCTCGCCACGAATGTCCAAGGGTTCCCCGATGCCGGGACAGACCCGAGTCAGATCCTGGCGGTCAAAGCGGATCTCAAAGCGCCCGTCGCCGACGGGGGCATCCTGATGAGCGCCTGGACAGGTGTTGCCCCGACGTTCTCCCAAGCCTTAGGCCAACATCGCTCGGCCTCGGGTCTCGGGTCGGCGCTGGTGAGTCCGACGATCGCGGATCCCGGTGCGATTACCGTCAAC
>DASZNX010000441.1:0-2689 GCA_035551075.1 Gemmatimonadales bacterium
ATCAAGGCTTTGCGTGCGACGTCCTTGCCCGAGAGGTCCTCGCGCGGGTCGGGTTCCGGATAACCTTTCGCGATTGCTCCACGCAGCGCAGCCGAGAACGAAGCCCCTCGTCCCAACTCCCCGAACACGTAGCCGAGCGTCCCCGACGGACATGCCTCGACCCGGTCCACCCGATCGCCGGACTCGATCAGCTTGTCGATGGTGTCGATGATGGGCAGGCCGGCGCCCACGGTCGCTTCGAGGCGCAGCTGGCGCTCGTGCGCAGCGGCGGCGGCCCGGATCCCGTCGTATTCGCGTTGGGGTCCGGTGAGCGGTCGCTTATTGGCGAGCACCACGTGCATCCCGGCAGCCAAGGCCGCCGTCACCACGCCACCGGTGTCGTCGGCCGTCACATCGACCAAGACCGGGTTCGCGAGCGCATGACCAGCCATCAAGTTCACCGCTGCGGCGGCGGTGCCCCGGTGCCCATCGGGCGTCGATGCGAGGGCGGCACCGCGTGACTTGGCTGCGGCCAGTGAACCCAGGCGCCGCGGCGCGAGGCCATCGGCGTCGAACACGAACCCGGAGCGGTCGATGACACCGACGACGCGCAACGCAGCTCCGTTGGTTTTCGTCTTCGCGATCAGCGCGCCCAGGGTACGGCCGATTTTCCCGAAGCCGAGCAGCACGACGTCCGTACGGCGCGGGCCTCCTATGGCGCCGCCGCCGATCTTGCTGAGCTGGAACGCGGCGTGAATCGCGCGCTGCGCCGGGCCCGCGTCGCGCCCGTCCACCACCAGCGACAAGTTCAGCTCCGAGGATCCTTGTGCGATGGCGATCACGTTGATGCCGGTCTCGGTCAGCGCGGAGAACGCTCGTGCCGCGATCCCTGGCACGCCGGCCATCCCGAGCCCGACGACAGCGACTGTTGCCGCGCCGGTGCGCAGCTCAACGCCGTCGATCTCCCGTCGTTCGATTTCTTTGTGGAATGTCGCGCGCAGGCTCGCGCGCGCGCGTTGCGCGCTCGCGTCGGGTACGCTGAAGCAGATGGAGTGCTCGGATGACGCCTGGCTGATGAGCGACACCGAAATCCCCTCGTGCTGTACCGCGGCGAACGTGCGGGCGGCGATCCCGGGCACGCCGAGCATGCCGTTCCCGGTCACCGTGATGAGCGCCTGTCCCGACACGGCCGATAGCGCTTTCACCGGATAGTCGGTGAGTGTGTGACGCCGGGAGATCTCGCTGCCCGAAGACGCGGGATTGGCAAACGGCCTGATGCGAACCGCAAGCGTGCGGTTGCCGATCGGGATGAGCGCGCGCGGATGCAGCACCTTCGCGCCGTAGTACGCCAGCTCAGCTGCTTCGCGGACGTGCAGCTGCGGCACCACGCGCGCATCGGGGACGACCTTGGGATCCGCGGTAAGTACTCCCGGCACGTCCTTCCACAGCGAGACCTCTCGGCTGCCGAGCCCGCGGGCGAGGAGCGTGGCCGTGAGGTCCGACCCGCCGCGCCCGAGGGTCGCGACATGACCGTTGGGTGCCGCGCCCAGGAACCCCGGCACAACAGGGACGGTGCCACGGGCGAGCAGCGGCACCAGTTTCTTGCGAGCCGCTCGCTCGGTCTGTGCGAGGTCCGGCGCGGCACCGCCAAATGTCCCATCCGTCTTGACGACGTCGGTGGCGTCGACGTACTCGGCGGGTCGGCCGGCGGTCTCGAGCGCCGCCGTGAACAGCTGGGCGCTCAGTCGCTCGCCGCGCGCGACGACATAGTCCTGCGTACGCGGGGTGATCTCGCGTAGGATGCCGGTGGCCCGGACCAGCTGGTCGAGCTCGGCGAACGACTCGTCGATGATGCCGAGCATCTCGTCGCGCTTCGCGCCGGCGGCAAATAGCGCGCGGGCGACCTGAGTGTGTCGCCGGCGCAGCGCGTTCACCGCACCGCGCAGCGCGCCGCGCTCGCCGCGCGCGACTCGCGCAGTGATCTTGAGCAGCGCATCTGTCACTTCCGCCAGCGCGGACACGACCACGACGATCGGTCCTGGTCCCTCGGCCTGCACGATCGAGACGGCGTGCTTGATCGCCGGCGCGTTGGCGAGCGACGCGCCACCGAACTTATGGACGTGCGGGGGCTGGGAGAGCCGAGGCATCAGCCGCCGGAAATGGCGGGAACGATCGTGACTTCATCGCCGTCGTGGAGTGGAGCCTGGAAGCCTCCATGGAAGCGGCTGTCTTCATCGTTCACGTAGAACACGACGAACTTGTACGGATTGCCCCGCTCGTCGCGGAGGCGCGGCGCGAGCTGCGGATATCGCGTGGCGACGTCGGCCACCACCTCACCGAGCGTGCTGCCGCGCGCTTCCATGTTGCGCTGGCCATCAGCAAGCGCGGCGAGAACAGTCGGGATATTGATCTGAATAGACATGATTGCGCTCCTTACGAACTGGGTTCCGACGCGACGGTATAGCTGCCGACGCGCCGACTGACGATCAACGTCTCGGCCACGACATCCGATTTCTGCCAGGCTCGTCTCATGGCGTCCGCCACCGCCGCGGTCTGGTCGAACGGTGCCAGCGCGACGACGGTCGGGCCCGATCCGCTCAACGTCGCTCCGAACGCTCCGGCCGCTCGCGCGGCGCTCGTCACGTCGTCGTACCCGCGCACGAGCGCCCGACGGAAGGGGACGTGGAGCACGTCGTCGAGAGCGATGGCG
>DASZNX010000442.1:0-10738 GCA_035551075.1 Gemmatimonadales bacterium
CTTCGTTTGTACGAGACGATTCATTCCAGGCCGCCGCTCTCCGCGTTCGATAACGACGGCCGGAATGTGCTCGCTGACTTGCGTGAGCACGATTATCGCTACGTCTCGAACCTCGTGCCCGCGGATTACCAGGGACTCACCCAACCGCATGCGTTGACTCTCGACCTGGACGAGAGGGCGGGCGCGCCCCGCTCAGTGCTCGTGCTACGGGGCTGGATCTTCCCGTCGGATGCCAGCATCAACGTCGCGCTCTCGCAGCAGCGCAAGCTGCGCGCCGAGCTGCCGGTGCTCGAGGTGCGGGACGCGCGAGGCCGCTGGGTCTCGCGCGGGACTGTGGGCTTCCCGTCGGGCAAGGACAAGACCGTCGTCATCGAGCTCGCCGGAATTTTCCCGACCAGGGACCACCATGTGCGGTTGAGGACAAACCTCCAGATCTATTGGGATCAGGCGTTTGTGGCGGAAGACGTGTCGCGTGGTCACGAGGCAACGGCGGCGATTGCACGTATCACGACGCTAGCCCCAGTGTCCGGAAACCTCCACTTCCGCGGTTTCTCGCGGATGTACCGGCGCGGCGGGCGCTATGGACCGCACTGGTTCGATTATGACTCGGTGGCCACGGAATCACCATGGCGGCCGATTGAAGGAGCCGCGACGCGCTTCGGGGATGTGCGTTCGCTGCTTGACGAAAGCGACGATCAATTCGTGATCATGGTTCCGGGAGACGAGACAACCGTGGAATTCGACGCGCCGGCCGAGCCGCCGCCCGGATGGACGCGGGACTTTCTGCTCTACAGTGACGGATGGATCAAGGACTCCGACTTGAACACCGCGCACGGCACTACGATCGGGCCGTTACCCTATCACGCCATCAAATCGTACCCGTATGCGCGCGATGATGCGTATCCGACGGACTCGGCGCGCATGCAGTATCAGCGTGAGTACAATAGCCGCGTGATCAGGCGAACCCGCGGAGCGCGGGAAGAGCGTTGAGGAGCGAGTCGCGACTGAGTCCCAGGACGGCATGCCGCTCGACGAGCACGTCGAGGTCGATCGGATAGAGGTTATTCGCTGAGGGGTTCGCGAGCCCGCAGACATTGCGCGGCGCAATCGATTTGCCGACCCATTTCACAAATGCCCGCCGCTCGCTCGGCGATCGCGCATGACGGAGCCGCCGCAGGGCGGCGCGCGGCAGTGCGCCGAGTTGGGGGTCGCCCACGCCGAGGAAACCCGACCAGGCGTGGGATTCGCCGTCGCGCTGCACCAGGCGCTGGCGTGTCTCGGCAAACGACACGGCAGTGAAGTAGATCATCGCGTGTGCGGCGAACAGCTCAAACCGAGCCATCGCGAGGTAGGCACCAGCGACCAGGGAGTCGATCTGATCGGCCTCGGCGCTCAAGCAGCGGTCGTACCGCGCGAGGTCTTGCTCGGTCGGTCCATCGCTCTCAAAGCAGAGCGCCAGCCGCTCGATCGCGCGCAGACTCCAGGCGATGCCGGTCGAGAATAGAGGATCGACGAACGCATAGGCGTGCGGCAATAGCGCCCAGCCACGTCCGGCGGCGCGCGTGAGACGGTGCTGGATGCGCGGCTTGTACACGAGCGGCATAAGCGATTTGGCCGCGCCAAACAGCGCACCGAGTGTCGGGTAGCGGCGTAGCAAATACTGCCACAGCTGATCAGGTGAGCCGGGGAGCGTCTGTTTCAACAGGAACCCCGCGCTCGTCACGCCATGATCGAAGCGCAGGGAATACATCCACCCTTCATCTATAATGTGGTGGACGGCTGCCCAATCATCGGGGTAGGGGCCCACGGGCAGGCCAGGCACGACTTCGCTCATGAGCCGCACGCCGTCGAAGTGGCTGAACAGGAGGCCCGCCTTCGTCTGCATGCGATGCAACCCTGATGGGATGGCGAGGCGGCGCGCCATGAACCCGCCGGGCCCCGACGCGTCGACCGTGAAATCCGCACGCAGCTCGTCCAGCATGGCGCTCGTCACATCGACCCGATCGTGGTATTGCACGCCGGCGGAAATGGCGGCCCGCACGAAATGATGGTCCACGTCGGCGCGCAGCCAGTGATTGTCGGCGACCTCATCGTTCGGGCTTGCGGCGACGAGCAGGCGCTCCGGCTGGTGCCCATTGTTCCAGAATGGCCGGCCGGCGTGATGGCGGTAGAACGTGAAGCCGCGTTTCAGGCCGCGCCGCAGCTCGGGAAAGCGCGCGACCCAGCGCCCGTGCGCGGCCAGATCATAGCAATCGTCCAGGCCATAGCGTCGCGCCAGGCGCTCCAGACTGAGGTTGGCGAGCGGCGTACTCGATTCGCCGATCGCAAAACGCGGATGCGTGCCGCGTTCGAGCAGGACGACATCGTGTCCCTGCACGGCGAGGATACGCGCGAGGAGCGACCCGGCGAACCCACTCCCGACGATGGCTACGCGCACACGCTGCAGCGCACCGGCGGCTCGGAACGGCCGGTCACGTTCATGCGTCTCATGCGGGCGATCCGCGCGTCGCGACAGGCCGGGCATGCTGCGAGGCGATCGACATCCCAGAGATCGGCCGTCACGGCGGCGGGGCTGATCGGGAGACAACGATCCAACACCTGCTCGAGCTGCACGAGCGTGGGCGGCACGAACGCGCCCAGTGCTTGCAACCGCTCGAGCTCACCATTGCCGCCCCGCACCGGGATTACCGCAATTCTCCCCGCGCCACGCGAGGCGGCGTACTCCACGGTGCGAGCCGTCCACTCGATCGACTCCGGAACCGGAACATAGGGTGCGCCAAGAAGCACGAACACGCGCAGGTCGAGATGGTGCGCGTCGAGGAATGCGGCGGCGCGGTCGAAACGCTCGAGCTCGAGGCGCTTATTGAGATGTTCGAGCGCGACGGGATGAATCGTTTCGAGGCCGATCGCGACCTCGAGCCGCCCCGCGATCAGGGCCGCGAAGTCCAGAACGTCGCTGTCGATCAGGTTGGCGTGCGATTCGACGGTGACGAACCGAAAGTCGTGCGCGAGCTCGGCGATGCCGGGCAGGTCTTCAGTTGGGACGGCCCGGCGATCGAAGAAGTTGCTCGCGTTGTAAAGCTTCAACCGGTCGGGGAGCGGCGCGGAGGAGCGCATTCCCTCCAGGGCCTGCCCCAGTTGAACCGTGATGGCGCCGCGAGGTGTCGGGCCGTCGAGCGTAAACCGCCACAGATCGCAAAACGAGCACGTAAACGGGCACTCGGCGCCCGCCAGGAACACGGTCAGCGCGCGTTCGAGGGCTCCCGTGGAGCTGCGCTCCTCCTCGACTACCGTTCCATGCGCCTTCCAGGGATCGACGACCGGTTTCGGCGGCCGCAGCCCCCGAATGCGCGCATCAGCGGTGGAGTGCGTGGAAGTGGCGGCGATAACGCGCCTCGTCCGCGGTGAACAAACGGGCCGCGGTTTCCTGGGAAGTTGCGCCGAGCTGGAAGCGTCGCTTGGGATACACCGGCATCTCGATTCCTAGCACGGTGCGGATCCCCCGGCTCACGATCTCGCCTTTCAGCGCGTAGAGACGCTCATGCGACCCCCGAGTCAACTCGGCAAACGGAATCGCCTCGGCGATTCTTATTACCGAGGGCCGCGTATACGGGCTGAACGAGATGAATCCGTACTGCCGGGCACAAGCATACCCGCGCACACAGCCGCGGCTGTAGCCGCCCGAGTACGTGAGCGAATGCTTCAGCGACTCGACGCCCCAGCCTTCCTGATACAACATGCGATTGTTGACGACGCTGCGGATCGTGAGCTCGCTGTTCGCTTCGATGGGATAGTCTTTCAGATTCTCGTCGCCACCGTCGCCGTCGACGAGCAGCCGCCATTCGGGATAGCGCGCCCGGATCTCCTGGAGCAGCGCCAGATTGACGGCCGCGCACTCGACGTCGAGCGGCTTGTAGTCTTCGATCACTCCGACGGCGCGCAACGGATCGAGGGCGTCGGACGGGACGTCGATCACTTCGCCGAAGATTTCGAGGCCCGTCCGTTGCAGGAACTCCCGCGCCTGACGGGCGTCAGCGCCGTTCCCATCGAGCGACAGCGTAAATGCCTTGAGTCGGACGGGGGATTGTCCCTGATCGAGCAGGAGCTTGTAGAGGCAGAGCAGCACGGAGCCACTATCGATCCCGCCCGAGAACGGCACGCCGATGGGCGCGGTTCGGTCCTGCGCGGCGAGCCAGCTCCGCAATTCGGCGTACAGCGCCTCGATGTAATGCCGGCCGATGAGCTCCAGATCGGCGGGCAGTGTGCCGCGCGGCGGATCGAAGAAGCGGCGGTAGGTGGGATTGGGATCGGGGCAGCCGATCAACCGCAGCGTCGTCACGTAATGCGCCGGCGCCATGCGCGTGTACGAAGGATGGAATTGATCGGCCCATCCACGTTGTGCGAGCTCCGCCGCGATCTCATCGATCCGCTCGGCGACGATGAGCACCGGTCCGTCGGTCGCCTTTGCCAGGAAGTAGCGGAGCGGGCGCTCCAGGCTGCGCGCCAGCACTACACGCTCGCCGTCCTGCGCGACAAGCGCGAACGAGCCGTCGATCCGAAGGACTTCCGCAGGATCGGCCGCAAGCACAGCGCGACGCGCGGCGTCGAGGTCTCCGGACCAGAGGCGTTGCGCGCTGTCCGGGATGAGGTTGATGACTTCGGCGATGTGCTTCACGGCTGACCCTGGGGCGCAGTCCCGGGGTTCGCTGTCTTCGGCGCGCCCGCCGGTCGGATCCGAATCGCTTGTCCACCGCCCGGAGCCATCACAATCCGCAGGCGGGAGTTCCGGGTCACGGTGCGGTGCGAAATGGCCACGGGCGTCGGATTGGTCAGCCAGTTGGCGCCGGGACCATCGGCGTAGATGTCTGCGACGTAACTCTTGCCTCTGTCCAGGAACGTGAGCGGCACATCGAACGTGCGCGCCTCTTCGTCGGTGATGGCACCCAGGAACCACTGCGGGCTGTTCTTCTGCTTGCGCGCGACGATGACGTAGTCGCCGATCTTGCCGTCGATCACGCGACTCGTATCCCAATCGACCGCGACGTCCTTGATGAACTGAAACGCCGGTATGGCGTCGTAATTCTCCGGCAGGTCGGCGGCCATCTGTAACGGCGAATAGATCACCACGTAGAGCGCGAGCTGCTTGGCGATCGTCGTGCGAACGCGCGCCTCTTCGTTCGTCCGCGCCGGTCCGGTCTTCTTGCGCAGGATGTCGAAGATTCCCGGCGTGAAATCCATCGGACCATCGAGTAGCCGAGTGAAGAAGAGAATGGTTTCGTGTTCGGGCGGGTTGCCGCCCTCCCCACCCCACGCGTTGTATTCCTGCCCCCGCGCGCCCTCGCGACTCATCCAGTTGGGATAGGTGCGCCGCTCACCGGTGTCCTGAATCGGCTCGTGCACGTCGAGCATGATGTGATGCTCGGCGGCCTTCTGGACCACGGTGCGATAGTGATTCACCATGAACTGGCCCCAGTGTGAATGCCCCTCGCTGGTATTGTCGGTCACGTAGCCGGTCTTGATCGCATCGAGCCCCAGGTGTTCGTACATCGAGTACGCGCTGTCAATCTGACGCTCGTAGTTCTGGATCCCGCCGGACGTCTCATTGTGCACGATGAGGTGAATCCCCTTCGACTTCGCATACCGCGCGAGCTCGTTGATGTCGTAGTCGGGATAGGCCTGGGTGAATGAGAAGGCATTGCGATTCTGGATCCAGTCGCCATCCCACCCGACGTTCCATCCCTCGACCAGCACGCCGCCAAATCCGTTTTTGGCCGCGAAATCGATGTAGCGCTTTGTGTTCTCTGTGGTGGCACCGTGCTTCGGCCCGGAGCTCCACGTCATCGTGCCGATGTGCATGCCCCACCAAATGCCGACGTACTTCATCGGCTTGATCCAGTCGGTGTTTGCGATGACGCTCGGCGGATTGAGGTTCAGGCCAATGACCGACGGCGCGAGCTGCGTGACCTTGTCGGCGATCTGGATCGTCCGCCACGGCGTGACGAACGGCGTCTTGCCGCGCACCTTGACCCCGTCGGCATACGGGGCGAGGTCCGCGCGCAGCGTGCGGCTTTCCATGCGCGGCCCGCGGAGATTCATCTTCGCGTAGTCCACGAGATTCGCCTCGTGAATGACGACGAATGTCTTGCCGTCCCGGCACTCCATCGTCAGCGGCGTCTGCACGCTGTCGAGCGTGCTCACCGGGCCCTCGGACCAGAGCTGTTCGGAGCGGTCGAGCCGCGGCCGGTTGGAGGCGATCCACCAGGCGCGCGCATTGTCCGCCATCGCGAATTCCGTCAGCTCGTCCATGATCTCGAAGTCCTTGAGATTGGGCTGATCGGGAAACTCGTAGCGGAACGCCACGCCGTCGTTGAAGGCGCGCACGGCGACGGTGAATTTGCGATTCGGGCTGGCGGTCTCTTCGACCGATACCTTCAGCTCGTTATGGTGATCGCGGACGCGCGCCACCTCGCCCCACGGCTGAGTCCAGGTCGTGTCGAAGCTCGAGCGGCTCGAGTCCACGATGCGCAGGCTGTCACGCAACGGCGGTTGGCCGCGGAACTGAAAGCCAAGCAGGGATGGCGTCAGCAGCGGACGGCCGTCGCGCTGAACTTCGTAATACAGCTTGCCTTCATGAGTGCTCACCAGGACGGCGTTGCGGCCGTCGGGCGACGCGACGCGCACTTGCGCGGGCAAGCGGACCGGGAGCAGGATCAGCGCAGCGAGTAGCAGAGTCCTCATCGATTACTCCGGCGTGGTGTATATTCCGACGGCGATCATCCACAAGGGGATGTTATGAACCGCCTTGCCTCGCGTCCCTTCTTCTCAACTCTTCTGATTGTAGCGTCCACCAGCCTGGCTTGCTCAAGTCATTCCGGCGCGCGCCCAGCGCGTCCAGCGGGAGCCGGCAACGTCATTACCGCGGAGGACATCGCGCAGTCACCGGGGATGTCGCTCGAGCAGATCCTGGTGGCGCGCATTCCCGGTCTCTCGTTCGGGCGCGACGCGGATGGCCGGGCGATTATCAAGATCCGGGGTGGCAGTACCACGATCATGGGGAGCGAGGAAGCCCTGATCGTCGTGAACGGTATCGCGCTGGGCCCCAACGCGGCCGGCAACCTGAACGCTATCGACCCGCACGACATCGAGTCTATCACGGTGCTGCGTGATGCCGCCAGCACCGCGCAGTGGGGATCGCGCGGCGCTAACGGCGTGATTCTCATCAAAACGAAGCAGGGCTAGCGGCCGCCGGGCGCTCGCCGGCGCCGCTCTGAAAAACAGCGGCCGGTCGTTGTTGCGCGCCACGACATAGAGATCTCCCGCGCGGGTGTGCAGTCGCTGGATGTCCCGCGCCGCGCCGGGCACAAAGAACCCGCTCTCGGCGGCGCGGACTGGTGTGAAGCCGCCATGGCCGTCGCCCCGCAGGAACAGGCCATAGCTCGCGGCCAGCCGCCCGATCTCGGGCTGCACCCCGTCGAAATTGCCTGCCAGCAGCAGATCGAGCTTTCCATCGCGATCGAAATCGCCGGCCAGAATGCCGTACACGGGAGCGAGTTGCGCCTCGCGCGGCAATGAAACCAGCGTGTACGAACCGTCTGGATTGCTCAGCGCGATGGCGCTCGCGAACGTCTCGACCTGCTGCACGACGGCATCCGACAGTGCGCTGCCGAAAATCTGCTCGACGGTCTGGCCCGCGTAGTCGGAATACTTGGGATACTTTGGCTTCAAATACGGGATGGCGGCCGTCAGCTCGTCGCGCAGCACCAGGGGGAGAGATTTCCCGCCTTCGTAGCAGGTCACGATCTGTTTCGGGAATCCGTTGTAGCCGAAATCCTTCACATACATGCGCGCCGGTTCAGTCGGTGACGCATGCAATCGGGAGTTGAGCCCCAGGTTGCCAAGTACGAAATCGGTGCGGCCGTCGCCGTTGAAATCGCCGGCGATGATCCGATTCCACCAGCCCGCGCTGTGCTCGAGTCCCTTGGGCATTTGGCGAACGAGCTGCGTGCCGGTGTTGTGGAACACGGTGATCGGCATCCATTCACCGACGACGACGAGGTCTGGGCGACCATCGCCGTCGATATCGCTCCAGAGCGCGTCGGTCACCATACCGGCGCGCGCGAGATCGGGCGCCATCTCCGCGGTGACGTCGGTGAAGCGACCGTGACCATCGTTCCTGAGCAGCGTGCTGGGCGGGTTGACGCCGTAGCGGCCCGGCACGACGCGTCCACCAATGAAAACGAGATTCTTGGACACGGCGACGCGAGAACCGCTGCCGAACAGCGGCGGCAACTGACCCGTTGTTCTCGTGAAGTTGCCGCGGCCGTCGCCGAGGTAGAGGCGATCCTCGAGCGGGGGCGCGAGACCCCCGAACTCATCTCCACCGGTGACGACGTAGAGATCGAGCTTGCCGTCGCCGTTCGCGTCGAAGAAGGCCGCGCCCAGGTCTTCCGAAATCGCGTCCTGCTCGAACAGGGCCTGGTTGGTGGCGACGAATGTGCCGTTCGGTCGCTGCACGTACAGCGCGCTCGGCTGCCCCTTGGCGCCGCCGATAAAAAAGTCATCGAGCCCGTCGCCGTTGACATCGCCGACCGTGACGAACGGTCCTTCGGTCGAGAGCATCTTGGGAATCAGCGGCTCGCGGTCAAAGTCGACGAAGTCGTCTTCGTGGTGGACGAAATCGACGCGGGTCTCGGCGGTGACGTCGGTGAACAACGTGCGTTGTACGTGAGCCTGCCCCGAGCGGAGCGAGGGGTGCGTCGTGCGTGGCGGCGTCAGTTGCGAGCTGTCGCGCTCACCGATCGTGATCCGCTGATTCGTGCCGACGTGCAGACGTGCCGACGTGCGACCATCAGGCCAATCGACTCTCAACGAGTCCACCGTATCCACGCGGCCAACGCCGAACGTCAGGACGTAATCGACACTGGATTGAAAGCCGCGCGTGGGCTCGAGCTCCTGCATGAACTGTTGTTTGCCCGTGTACAAGGTCACGCGAGCGCCGACGGCAAATGGGTTCGCGCCGTCTCCTTGCAGGCGAACCTGCAGATAATGGTTGTCCGGTAACAGAGCGCGCGCATTGTTGCGATAGACCGACACCTCGTCATCGACGTTGTTGACCACGAGATCGGGAGCGCCGTCGCCGTCGAGATCACCGTACGCCGCACCATTCGAAAAACTCGGCAGATCGAGGCCCCACTCGGCGCTCACATTGCTGAACGTCAGATCGCCATCGTTGCGGAACGCGTAATTGCGCAGTCTGGTCGACGTCATGGCCTTGACCAGACTCATGAAGTCGACCCGCTTGCCCTGAGTGGCGGCCAGCGACGTCAGATTGCTCGCCAGGAACGCGATGTAGTCCTGCGCCGTGACATCCTTCGCGAGCCCGTTCGCGACGAAGATGTCTTTGTTGCCGTCGAGATCGAAATCGGCGATGAGCGCCGCCCAGCTCCAGTCGGTGCGCGCCACACCGGCGAGCTGGCCGATGTCGCTGAATGTGCCGTCGCCGTTGTTGCGCTGCAGCATGTTCCGCATCAGCTGGTGATCGAACCCCTCGCGCGCCTTGGCCTCGTAAACGTCCCACGGCTCGAAGTTGGATGTCGTCTTGAGCCGGTAGTCGTCCGCGGGCAGCATGTCCGACGTATAGATGTCCGGCCAACCGTCGTTATTGATGTCGGCGATATCCACGCCCATCGAGAAGTAGCTGGAGACGGGCATGGCCTTCTCCAGCACTTCGTCGAATGTCCCGTCGCCCTTGTTGACGTAGAGGTAATCGCGCTCGAAGAAGTCGTTGGCGACATACATGTCGGGCCGTCCGTCACGGTTCACGTCGCCGATCGCGATGCCCAGCCCGAAGCCGATCTCCGGTCCGAAAATGCCCGCCTGCTCGCTGACGTTCACAAAGTGTCCGCCGTCGTTGCGGTACAGCTCGTGACCGCCGAGGGGGTCGCGGACCGACCGCATGTTGCGCACGGCGATGGTCGAGACCGGGCGCGGCGAGTTGCGGATCAGGAAGAGATCGAGGTCGCCATCGCCGTCGTAATCGAAGAACGCCGCCTGCGTCGAATAGCCGGTATCGGCGATGCCGTAGGCGGCGGCCATCTCCTTGAACCGTGGCACGCCGTCCTTCATGCCCTGATTGATGTACAACGTGTTCGCGCGCAGCGCGCCCGGCTTCAATCCAGCGTGACAGACGTAAATATCCAACAGCCCATCGCCGTTCACATCAGCCAGCGTGACACCGGTCGTCCAGCGATCGTGCTCGGCGATGCCCGCCGAATCGGTCACGTCACGGAACTGGAAGTGGCCGAGGTTCAGGTAGAGCCGCGGACCGCCTTCATTCGATGTGAGGACGAGCTCGGGCAGGCCGTCGCCCGTGAGATCACCGATGGCGACGCCGCCGCCGTTGTAGTAGTTGCGATACCGGAAGACGTTGTTGTCCTGGCTCTCATGCAGGCGATTGGCGAAGCGGACGCCGGTGTAGCTCGACGGCAGCAGCGTAAAGAGCTTGTCCCTCCCTTCGCCCCCTTCTTTCGCGGGGGCACGGGAGCACGCCGCCAGTCCGACTATAAGAAGAAAGAGGGGCGCAGCATGCTGCGCCCCCCCTTGTGAAGCGCCTGCGGCAATCAGTACCCGGTATTCTGCGTCATCAGAGGATTGGCGTCGATCTGACTCTGCGGAATCGGCATCAGGACCTTGTAGTCCGGTGCCGCCGTCGTCTTGAACTCGAACGGCGCGGTGTACT
>DASZNX010000443.1:0-3124 GCA_035551075.1 Gemmatimonadales bacterium
CCGCTTTCGCGAGATCGGTCGCGGTCCCACTCGTGGCCGCCGCAGCCAGCGCGGCCAGTCGGTCCGGCGCCAGGCGGATGAAGGAGTCGAGCACCGAGTAGAGCGCCTCTTCGGCACCGGCTTCCCGCAGCATGGCGCGAAAGCCCTCGAGATCGACCGGGGCAGGCGCCGCGGCAACTGAGGCTTCGGCCGGCAGGTCGCGAGGCAGGCGATCCGCCACCGGACCCTCGGCGACGCGCTCGATGAGCGCGAACAGCTCATGCGGCCTGAACGGCTTCGCGATGTAGTCGGTCATTCCGTTTGCCAGGCAACGCTCGCGCTCTCCCGATAGCGCGTGAGCGGTCATTGCGATGATCGGGAGATCCTTGCCTTCCGGCATTGTGCGCAACGCTGCGGTTGCTTCGAACCCGTCCATCTCCGGCATCTGCACATCCATGAGCACGACGTCATACGCTCGGTTCGCCCGTGCTGCCGCCGTGACGGCATCCACGGCCTCGCGACCGTTGCCCACCACCTGGACTTCGTGGCCGCGTTTCACGAGCATCGCGACCGCCACCTGCTGGTTCACCGGGTTGTCTTCCGCGAGCAGTACCCGCAACGCTCGGCGGGATTCGGCAATCGTGTGACGCGTCACGACCTGCTCGGGTGTTCCCGCGAGGACAGTGCCCAGTGCTTCGAGCAGATCCGCGCGCGCGAGCGGTTTGGTCAGGTACCCGCGAATCCCCAGCTGGCGACAGCGCTCGCCATCGCCGCGCTGTCCCGCGGAGGTGAGCATCAACAGGTTCGTCCCTTTGATCGCTTTGTCCTGGCGCACCGCGGTCGCCAGCTGGAACCCGTCCATGTCGGGCATTTGCACGTCGAGAATCGCGAGATCGTACGGCGTCTTCTTTTGGACCGCGCGGCGGATGGCGGCGAGGCCCTCGGTCGCGGTCGAGACCTCCTCGATTTTGACGCCCTCGGCGGCGAGCATTTCGCGGAGAATCCGGCGATTGGTCTGATTATCGTCGACGATCAACATCCGCCGACCGCCCAGCGCCGCGACTCCGCTCCGAACGTGCGCGACGGCCTCGACCGGAACCGTGATGGTGAACGAGAACTCGCTGCCTTTGCCGACCGCGCTGTGCACCACGAGCTCGCCACCCATGAGTCGCACGATGCGCTGCGAGATGGCGAGTCCGAGACCTGTGCCGCCGTAGCGGCGCGTCGTCGTCGAGTCGGCCTGCGTGAATTCCTTGAAGATCGATTGCAGATGCTCGGGCGCGATGCCGATCCCGGTGTCCCGCACGGCGAAATGCAGCGCGACGACGCCGTCGCCCGGCTTGGCAACCGTCGCCGAAACCACGACCTCGCCGGCATCGGTGAATTTGATCGCATTGCCGATGAGGTTGGTGAGCACCTGGCGCAGCCGGGTCGGATCGCCGCGCACACTGCGCGGGACGTCGGGCGCGACTTCGGCGAGCAGCTCGAGATGCTTCTCGCGCGCCCGGACCGCGAGCAGACTGGCCGTGGCATGGACGACCTTCGCGAGATCGAACGGAATCGACTCGAGCTCGAGATGCTCCGCTTCGATCTTGGAATAGTCGAGAATGTCGTTGAGAATCATCAGCAGGGCTTCGGATGACGAGCGCACGAGCTCGAGTCCGCGGCGTTGCTCGACCGTCAGGTCCGTATCGAGGATCAGCTCGACGAACCCGAGCACCGCGTTCATCGGGGTACGGATCTCGTGACTCATGTTCGCGAGAAACGCTGAGCGGGCGCGCGCGGTGCGCTCGGCGAGATCGCGGGCATCGCGCATCACCGCCTCGGCGCGTTTGGCGGCCTCTTCGCTGACGGCGAGGCGCGCGGTCGTGGCGAGATGGTCGACCAGCGTGATGTGCGCGCGCCGCGCCACGATGGCCATGCCCAAAGTGAAGACGGCGACCACGATCGCGGCGGCGATGTCGTGGCTCCGCTCGCTCATCGCGAGCGACGCAAAGACGGGCAGAGCCATTCCCGCGAGGAAGCCGCGCAGGCTTAGGGGATCGGCCGCGAGTGTCGTCAGCGCGCTGGCGATAATGCCCGCGAGCACCACGAGAATCAGCGCGGCAGTCTCGAACGGCACGAGTGGCAGCACGAGCGCACCACCCACGCCCCAGGCGATAGCGAGCAGCGTCACCGTGATCCGCACGCCCGTGCGAATGGCGCGGTCGCTCTGACGGTGACCGCCGGCGATGAACAGCCAGGCTGCGCGCAGCGCGGCGGTGAGCACGACCGCCGCTGCCCAGCTGATCAGGAGATTATGGGGGGCGCCCGACCAGGCGAGAACGACGATGACCGTAATGAGAATCGGGTGGACCCAGATGCCCAGCCGGCTCTCGCGTACCAAGCGTTCCTGGAGGAGGCGAGCCAGATCCCCACGGATCCGCTCGTCGGTTGCGACCGCGTCCTCCGGCCCGGCCTCGATCAGCCGGCGCGACCTGGGCGCGGGGGCGGGGGCGGGGGCCGGAGCGGGGGCCGAGGCGGGGGCGGGGACAGGGCCAGGGGGGGCTGTCATGGTGCCTACATGGTATGATGGGACCTTGAAACGAGCCAGAGTATTTCTTCAGGCGTTAAGTTGTAGCCTACGTGACGCGCGCGCCCGTAGCTCAGGTGGATAGAGCAGCAGCCTTCTAAGCTGTTGGTCGGAGGTTCGAATCCTCCCGGGCGCACTCGCCAAAACGAAGCTAGAATACCCAGTGTCGAATGACGATACTACGAAACTCGACATTTGGAGTTCGACAGGTCGCGGTTCGTTTTCCACGAGGAGGAACGTTGGGCGAGTTCAGTATTACACATTGGCTGATTCTGGGCATGGTGTTGCTGCTGCTGTTTGGCGCGAAGCGAATTCCTGAAGTCGGATCATCGCTCGGCAAGGGCATTCGCGAGTTCAAGCGGAGCCTGAGCGACGCGAGCGACGCGGTCAGCGATAAAGAGGCACCGCGTTCGCTGCCGTCATCCGACGCCGCGGCGACCCGCGATAACGCTGCGCCCAAGCGGCTGCTGGAGTAGGACGGTCGGTTTGCTACGGCGTTGGGGCCGCGACCGCGGTCCCACTCGTCGCGCGCGGGCAAGAATTAGCCTCCGCTCAAGAGCCGTATCTTCAAGC
>DASZNX010000444.1:0-7166 GCA_035551075.1 Gemmatimonadales bacterium
CACCGACGGCACTTATCAGGCAGCGTTCCTGACCACTCGCGACGGTGTCGTCCTGTTCGACGCGCCGCCGACCATCGGCAACAACCTGCGTCGCGCCATCGATGAGATCGCCGCGGCGAACGGCGTGAGCAACAAGATCACATATCTCATCTATTCGCATCATCACGCGGATCACGTCGGCGCGTCGTCGCTCTTCGGCAAGAGTGTCGTCCGCATCGGGCACGAAGAGACGCGACGGCTCCTGTTGCGTGACAACGATCCAGCTCGCCCCGTGCCCGACGAAATCTTCCAGGATCGTCGCACATTAGAAATCGGCGGTGAGCGCATCGAGCTGGCGTGGCACGGCCCGAATCACACGCCGGACAACATCCTCATCCATCTACCCGATCACGATACGCTCATGCTGATCGACATCGTGAATGTCAGGTGGGCGCCGTTCGGCATCGTCAATTTGAGCGAAGACATACCGGGCTATATCGAGGCCCCCGCCAACGCGCTCGGCTATCCGTGGAAGCATTTCATCGGCGGCCATCTCGGCCGGCTGGGTACGCGTGACGACGTCATCCTCCACCAGCAGTACATGGCCGACATCGTGGACAGCGTGAAAGCGGTGATCACCAAGGTTGATCTCGCCCCGTACTTCCAGAAATACGGCGACAATGCGTGGGCCGCGGTGAAGGGCTATCTCGACGAGATCACTGATCGGGCTGCCGCGCCCGTGATCGCGAAGTACACCGGCGTCCTGGCTGCCGCCGACGTCTATACGGCCAGCACGACGTTCTGGGTGATGGAGTCATTGCGGCTCGACCTCGGCTTGGCATCGTGGGTCCATCCCTGAGCCAACAGAACCGATCCTCTCTTACATAGGGTGGCTCTATGGCCCAACCTGTATCCATGTCCCCGCAAACACTCAGCGCGCCCGCGCGCTGGACGAGCTACATCATGTCGGCGATTCCGGTCGCCCTCATGATCTTCAGCGCCATCGGGATGTTCCGTGGGTCCCAGTCACTCATCCAGCTCATGACGCAGCATCTCGCATGGTCAGAGCAGCTCCTCCCCTGGATCGCCGTGCTCCAGTTGGGCGCGGCTATCATCTATCTCATCCCGCGTACGGCGGTACTTGGTGCCGTTCTCGTCACGGGATACTTCGGGGGAGCAATCGCGACCCATCTTCGCGTGGGAGACGCCCCAATCTTTCAGGCGGTCCTGATCGTTCTCGCGTGGGGTGGGTTATACCTGCGCGAGCTTCGGCTGCGGGCGCTGCTGCCGTTGCGACGATAACGAAGGGAGGACGTTCAGCCCGCGGCGCTCCCGTAGGGTTCGTAGATCCGGACCGGCCCCGCTTCCAGGAGCTTTCTCAACTGAGGGCTGGGCATGCCCAACAGCTCGCCGGAACTCGAGGCGAGCTGGGACAGCGCAACCGGCAAGTCGCCGAGATTCGCGAAATGCTCGAGCAATGCGGCTGAGTCGCGATAACGTTCGTAGACGATGCACTCCGAGAGTTCAGCGTTGAAGAACGTCTCGAACTGAAGTGTGCCGGTGTCCTTCGCTCGGACAGCAGCGAAAAATTTCGCTTGCAGGTCCTTGAACTCCGGGAGCTTGCCGGCAGGAATCTTTAACCTTGAAACGCCCTTGATCTCGATCATCGCGTGGCCCTCGCGCCGACGTTTGCTGCGCCTGGGAGCAGGGTGTTCCAGCGACTGCCTGTTTGACTACGGGCGGGCGCCCGCCAGTGTCATGAGGCGCTCGTAATTGAGTCGAAACAGATCGATGACGGCGCGGACGTCGTTCTCATGCTCGATGCGGCGCGCCGCCGGCCCGACCGTATCGGAAAACACGGGATGGGGCTCGATGCGCCCCTGCTTGCGCAGCGCGAACCACACCTGACGCGGAAACTTGAAATGCGCGGCGACGTCGCCGTGCAGGTGGCCGATCTCGCGGCGCCCGACGCGAAAGGAGAGCTCGCCGTGGGTGCCGCGGGTGCCAGTCACGCCGGGCCATGACAGGATAATGTCGCTGATCCGCCGGCTCGGGCTTCGTGCCAAGGCGTCCGGCGCGTACCCGTCGTACCTCGATCGCGGTACCGTCACGGCTTGGTCTTATCGTCCGTCTGCTTCAGGAGACCGTGGATCATTGCCACTGAGTCGCCCGGGAACGCGATGACTGGGTGCCAAGCTGCGGCGGCGTGGCACGCCACGAGCACTCTGGATCTTCATGCCGTTAAATACGCACCTGCCCAGCGTCGGCGGGAATAATACGAATCTGTGATGGTGGGGCCATGCTTTCCCACGAAGGTTATGGCCAACCGTATGCAGCTCAGTGACGGGTCGCCGACCGCGACGGCGCGTCTCGCCGTCGATCTCGCGCGCCCCTATCGCGGCTGGTTCGGGGTCATCCTGCTGGCCATGGTGGTCGAGGCAGGTACCGGCCTGGCAGCGCCGTGGCCGCTCAAGATCGTGATCGATTACGCGGTCGGGCATCAGCCCGCGCCACGGTGGGTGGCCGGGTGGCTTGGTCCGGCGCTAGCTGCCGACGGAGTAGCGCTCGCGGCGGCGGCGGCCGCCGGCGTCGTCCTGCTCGCCGTGCTCGGTGGCATCGCGTCGTACGTTGACAGCTATTACACGGAGAGCGTGGGCCAGTGGGTGGCCAACGACCTCCGGATGCGGCTGTACAACCATGCCGAGCACCTCTCGTTCACCTATTACGACACACACCAGACCGGACTGCTGCTCAGCACAATTACGGACGATGTCAAGACCGTCCGGGACTTTGTGTCGTCGTCGACGTTGAGCATCCTCGTCGATCTTCTGACGGTCATCGGCATGCTCGGCCTGATGTTCTGGCTCGATTGGGACTTTACCCTTATTGTCGTCGCGATCACGCCATTCCTGCTGTTGTTCGTGGCGCGGTTCCGGCGAGCGATCAAGCGCGCGACGGCTGACGTCCGACGCCGCGAGAGTGACATCGTGGACGTCCTGCAAACCGGACTCGAGTCGGTGCGCACGGTCCAGGCGTTCAGCGCTCAGGACGTCGAGGCGGCGCGACTGAGCGCTGCAAGTCTTGCCACCGTGCGGGCCGCGCTGAGCGCCCGCCGCGTCAAATCCCTCCTCTCACCTGTGATCGCCCTCATCGTGGCGTCGTGCACGGCCCTCGTGCTGTGGAGGGGCGCAGGACTGATTGTCGCGGGGGCGATGACGGTCGGGTCCTTGACCGTGTTCCTCTCTTATCTCGCGAAGTTCTTCAAACCGGTGCAGGACCTCGCGAAAATGACGAACGCGGTCGCGGCAACCAACGTCGCGCTGGAGCGGATCCGATCCATTCTCGAACTCGGCGTCAGCGTTCCGGAACGCCCCGACGCCCGTGAACCCCGCGCGTTCCAGGGCGCCATCACGTTCGAGCACGTCTCCTTTTCATACAAGCCGGACGCCCCTGTCCTCGCGGACGTGGGCTTCGCGATCGCTCCCGGGCAGTTCGTGGGCATCGTCGGAGTGACGGGCAGCGGCAAGTCGACGATCGTCAGCCTGATTCCGCGATTCTACGATCCGACGGCAGGGCGCATTCTCATCGACGGGATCGACATCCGCGATTACACCGTCGAGGGCGTGCGCCGGCAAATCGGGTTCGTGCTCCAGGACACGGTGTTGTTCCGAGGGACTGTGCGCGACAATATCGCGTATGGGCGTCCGGACGCGACGGAGGAGGAAATCATCGCCGCCGCCCGGCTCGCGAACGCGGACGAGTTCATCGACCGGATGTCCCTCGGATACGACACTCCGATCGGCGAACGCGGCGTCACACTCTCGGGCGGCCAGCGCCAACGGATCGGTATCGCACGCGCGCTTGTGCGCAACGCACCGATTCTCATCCTTGACGAACCGACCGCGGCACTCGACACCGAGGCGGAAAAGCTGGTGATGGAGGGCCTCGATCGGCTGATGCAGGGGCGGACGGTGATCACGATCACGCACCGGCTGAACACGATCATCGACGCCGACATGATCATCGTCTTGCGGAACGGGATGGTGGCGGAGCAAGGCACCCACGAGGAGCTCCTCGCCCGGAGCGGGCTCTACGCCGAGCTGTACTGGACCAAGGCCAGGCCTGCGGAACCGACGGGCGCCACACCGGCATGAGCCGCGCACTCGTCGTACTGCCGGACGATTCCGCGGCGCCGATCCTCACCGCAATCCAGAACGCCTCCCGGACGCTCCGTGTCAAGATGTTCGTTTTCTCGGACCCGGCGCTGCTGAAAGCCGTCGTGGCCGCCAAGCGGCGCGGGGTGAAGGTCCACGTCATGCTCAATCCTGCCCGCCGCTCGGGTGAGCAGGACAACGAAGCGACGCGCCAGGCGCTCGAGCGCGCGGACATCGAAGTCAAGGATGCCAACCCCGATTTCGACCTGACGCACGAAAAGTCGATGGTGGTGGACGATCACATGGCCTTTGTCCAGTCGCTCAACTGGACGACGAAGAACATGACGGAGACGCGTGACTACGCCGTCGTGACGAAGCGCGGCCATGATGTGTCCGAGATCGTCGAGTGTTTCGAGACCGATTGGCACCGGAAGCCCTTTCGTCCCGGTGAAAACACGGAGCTGGTTTGGTGTCCCGGGCCGGGGCGGGATCGAATCGTTCGATTCATCGACGCGGCCAGGCACACGCTGTTCGTCCAGAACGAACGTTTTCAGGACACGGTGATCATCGAGCGCTTGGTTCGAGCGGCGCAGCGCGGGGTGAAAGTGCACGTCATGACGCGCCCGTCCCACACGCTCAAGCGCGAGAAGCTGGTGGAGGGCGTTGGGGGCTTGAGGATCATGGATGACGTGGGGATCAAGGTGCACAAACTCATGCACCTGAAGCTGCACGGCAAAATGCTGCTCGCCGACGGCGTTGCCGCGATCGTCGGCTCGATCAATTTCGCGGCCGGCAGCCTCGACGGACGGCGCGAGCTGGCGATCGAGGTGCGCGACGACGAGGTCGTGGATCGGCTCCACAAGGTCGCGCGTCACGATTGGCGGCATTCGCACCCGCTCGATTTGTCTGATGAGGGTTTGCTCGCCGACCTGCAAGGCCGCATCGAGAGCAGCGCGGAGATGCTCGGGATCGACGCCAAGGACCCCCATACAAAGTTGTGATAGGCAAGATCTGCCGCTGAGACTAGCCTCCCGCAACATACCGTGGAACTGCCGCCGTGAGACGCGACATCAACGTCCGCCAAGGGATCATGCTTGCGCTGCTGGTGGGGGGCGGTGCGTGTCGCCGAGCCACCCCGGGCGCGCCTCCTCCGCCCGAGGTCTCGGTTCTTACCGTCGCTGCGGAGACGATCTCGGCGCACTACGAGTTCGCGGGAGAAGCGGCGGCGTCGCGTCGCGATGAAGTACGCGCACAGGTCACCGGAGTCATCGTGGCGCGCCCCTACGCTGAAGGTACGGACGTCGCGAAGGGAACGCTGCTGTTTCGGATCGATCCGACCACCTACGAGGCCGCCTACCGCAGCGCCCAGGCGCGGCTCGCGAACGCCGATCGGAACCTGGCGCGTCTCAAAGCGCTGCTCGCATCACGCGCCGTCGCGCAGAAGGACGTGGACGACGCGCAGCAGGCGTTCGACCAGGCACAGGCCGCCGCCGACCAGACCAAGAAGGACTACGAAGACACGTTCGTGCGCGCCGAGATCTCCGGGCGCGCCGGACGGGCGCTGCTGGACGTCGGGGCGCGGGTGACCGGCCCGAGCGACATGCTTACAACGGTGGAGCAGGTCGATCCCATTTACGTGAACTTCAGCCCGTCCGACCAGGATGTGCTGCGCTGGCGCCGCGATATCGCGGGCGGCCAGCTGCTCGTGCCGGCCCGGGTCCTCGCGGTGCAAGCGACGCTCGCGGATGGCAGCATCTTTCCCGCCACCGGCCAGCTCGATTTCGTCGACCTCGACCTGCAACCCGGGACCGGGACGATCTCGCTGCGCGCGGAGTTCCGAAATCCCCAGCATGTGTTGCTCCCCGGCCAGTTCGTTCGGGTCCGACTGCTGGGCCTGAAGCGGCCGGCGGCGATCCTGGTACCGCAGCGCGCTGTCCAGCGGAGTCTCGGCGGCGCGTTCGTCTATGTCCTGGATGACAGCAATAAG
The DNA here is from genome assembly GCA_035551075.1 of Gemmatimonadales bacterium. Lineage (GTDB taxonomy): Bacteria > Gemmatimonadota > Gemmatimonadetes > Gemmatimonadales > GWC2-71-9 > 20CM-2-65-7. The sequence goes on from DASZNX010000444.1 coordinate 6,121, forward strand.
GTGGCCTCGCGAGACGTGGTGGCCACCTCCTGGGATCGCGGGTCGTGGCTGATCGAGCAGGGCCTCGCGCCGGGCGACCGCGTGGTGGTCGACGGCGTTCAAAAGGTCACGCCGGGACAGCGTGCCTCGCCGGTGGCGTACCGGCGCGATGCGGACCCGAGTGCGACGGGCGCGGGAGATAGCGCTGCGATCGCCGCGCCGTCGGCGCCGCCCAAGATCAAGACGGGCCCCCGATGAGCCCACCACCCGAGATCCGCAACCTTTTCATCCGGCGCCCGGTCTTTTCCGCCGTCATCTCGATCGTGATCGTGCTGCTCGGGCTGTTCTCGCTCTCCCGGCTCGGAGTCGAGAGCTATCCACCGCTCACACCGCCGGAAATCCAGGTGCAGGCCGTCTACCCGGGCGCTACCGCTCAGGACGTGGCTGATGCGGTGGCCGCCCCGATCGAGCAGCAGCTGTCGGGTATGGACGGGTTGCTCTACTTCAAGTCGGCAAACTCGAGCGACGGGGTCATGAACCTGTCGGCCTACTTCGACGTCTCGCGGAATCCCGATTTGGCGGCAGTTGACGTACAGAACCAGATCGCGCGCGCTCAGCCGCAGCTGCCGCAGGACGTGGTTCGGAACGGGATCGTCGTACAGAAGCGCCAGACCGCGTTCCTGGTGATTCTCGCACTGTCGTCTGAGGACTCGCGATACGACGCCGAGTATCTGAACAATTACGCGAAGATCTATATCGACGACGAGCTCAAGCGGCTCCCCGGCGTCGGCGATGCCAGCACGTTCGGCCAGCTCGACTTCTCCATGCTCTTGAGCCTCGATCCCGACCGCATGGCGCAGCTGGGTCTGACAGTGTCGGACGTCGCGGCCGCCGTCCGGGAGCAGAACGCGACGAACCCATCGGGCCGGATCGGTCGGGAGCCGGCGCCCCCCGGCACACAGCTCACCATTCCGGTGATCACGAGCGGGCGATTGAAAGAGGCCGGCGATTTCGAGCGCATCATCGTGCGGGGCCGCCCCGACGGCTCGCTCGTGCCCCTCTCCGAC
>DASZNX010000445.1:0-6721 GCA_035551075.1 Gemmatimonadales bacterium
TGCCAAAACCAGCAGCCGGCATTGGTCTTGTAGGGGGATTTGTCTTTGGAGAATCGGATATCGCGGTAGATCCGAAACATCGAGCGCTTGGGGTGCCCCGTGATCTCGGGAGCAAAGCGCGCGAGGCGGACGTCCATCTCCTCGATCAATGCTCGCATTGGTGCGACGACGTCCTGTTCGTAGTCGCCGCGGTGCGCTTCGAACCACGGCTTCGCGTTGTGTCGCTTCAGGCCGCGAAAAAACGCCAATGTGCCGGAGGTGAAGGCCATGTGCCCTCCCTAGAACACCACCGTCTGAATCGAGTGCGCCGGTGAGCGGACGGTCACTGCTGCGGTACCCGCGCTGAGGTGGTACTCGCCGCTCTTTGCTGTTGGATTCATTACGACCACCGCGACCGTGCCATCCGGGTTCAGGAAGCCTGTCGCCAGCAGCATGCTCCGGCTGGGCGCGACGGCGATCCGGCGGGCGCCGGGGCGGATGAATTTCGAGAAGTGGCCGATGTAATAGTAGGAGTTCGTGTAGATCAGCGCGCCGGTGCGGGTATCCGCGTGAATCGGCGCGAAACAGTAGTTGCCGACGTGATTCGGACCGCCCTTTTCATCGAGCAGGATATTCCAGTCCGTCCATCCTTCCGCACCCGAGTTGAAGTCGTGGATCATCGAGCGCCCGTACGCTTCCCCCAGACTCCATCGCCCGTAGGCCGTCGAATCGAAATTGGCGGGTGTGCCCTCAGTGAACAGCAGATGCTTGTTGGGGAAGAGACGGTTGACCAACGCGACGTTGTCGTACATTTGCGTGCCGCCGGACCAATCTTCATACCAGTGAAATCCGGTGCCCCAGGCGTAGCGCGCGGCCGCCGAGTCCCCGAATATCGTCAGCGCGCGCTGCACGATCAGATCGCGGTTGTGATCCCAGACGATGATGTTGACGTCCTTGAGTCCTTCCTTGACCATCGTGGGGCCGAGGTGGTCGCGGAGGAAATCGCGCTCCTCTTGGGGCTGGTAGATGCACGATTCCCAAGTCTGCTTCGCCATCGGCTCGTTCTGGATCGTGACCGCCCACACCGGCACGCCGGCCTGGCGGTAGCTCTTGATGAATTTCGTGTAGTACAGCGCCCAGGCTCGGGCGTACTCCGGGCGCAGATGCCCGCCGTGGAGCATGTCGTTGTTGTCTTTCATATACGCCGGCGGACTCCAGGGGCTGGCGAACAGCTTGAGCTTGTTCCCGCTCGCCGTCATGGCGCGCTTGATGAGTGGAATCTTGAACTTGAGATCGGGCGCAATGTTGAAGCTGCGGAGGCTGGTGTCGCCTTCCGTGACGTAGGTGTAGCTCGCGCTCGAGAAGTCGCAGCTGTTGATGTTGGTCCGCGCGAGCGTGTAGCCGATCCCGCGCTCGGGATTGTAATAGGCATCGAGCACTTGCGCCTGCCGTTCGGCGGGCAACTTGGCGAAGGTCTCCGCGGCGGCGTCGGTCAACGCGCCGCCGATGCCGATCAACTTCTGGAAGGTGTGGTGCGGGTCGACGAACACGTAGATCTCGCCTTCCGTCGTGGGCGCGGCGTTTTGAACGTCAGCGTGTCCGTCGGCGTGAGGCGGAGATTCGTGCTGTCCGCGGTGGTATAAACGAGCGCCCGTTTTCCGGCGACGCTACCCGATTGAGCAGACAGCGCGGGAGCAACGGCGACCAACCACGCGAGCAGCGCTCGCGACATCCGGATGCTGTGCATTCCACTAAAGTCCAACTCCCAAGTCCGATTCGTCAAGCAATTTGTAAATACTGCGGTCTTGCGACCGCGTGGAAGCGGTGTACGTTGATCACATCCTCTGGAAGGAGTGGTCCAATGGCCATGAAGAAGAAGAAAAAGAAAAAGAAGTAAGGAGTAACCGAGAACAGCGCCCGGGTCGCAGTCGACGCCGGGCGCTTCGTTATTTCCTCGCTCCGTTGCCGCGCTGCTTGAGCGCGCGCAGACAGAGCGCGAGCAAGCCCGCGCTCACTTCGCGCATCACCTTGCGCATTTCCGGGTACGGCGGATGAAACGGCGTGGACGCGTGAGTACGGCCCCACTCGATCGTGAAGGCAATGAGCTTGCCCTTTTTCCGATCGACCCAGTGGCGGCTGTATGCGTAATCGTCCGACGACCCGGCGGTGGGGTAGAGGCCGACCGACTGTTTCACCTTGTACTCACGACGCCGCACCAGCCGAATGGCCGCGGCCATGTGGCGGCCCATCTCGACCGCGGTTCTCCGGTCCGCCTCGGGAATGTACTCGCGATAGACATCGTCGAGGATGCGTCCCCGTTTCCCATCGAAGGCCGGGTTTCGAAAGTTCATCCGCGGATCGTCGGATTGATTGTCATCGCTGCCCCAGCTATACAGAATCGTTTCGCCGTAGCTATGCAGATCCACGTAGTAGCGGATGTTGGGAAAGCGGTCGAGCAGCCATATCACGTTGCGCGTCTCGGGCTCGGAGGCCGGCCTGGGCCCGACATACGTCTCATAGTCGCCCGGCTTGTGCGTGCTCTCCACCGTGCCCGGCGCGAAGTGCCGGTCAAAGCGCCACAGGAATGGAAAGTTGCGATTCAGATCCACGCCGATCGACCTGAATCCCTGGCCCCTCGGCGCCGGCCTACGGTTCTTGCGCCAGAACGGATGCCGGTCCATGCTGAATTTGCGGCCGTCGGGATTGACCAGGGGCAGTACGATGATGTCCATGGTCTCGATCAGCCGGCGAACCAGTGCCGGTGACACGCTCTTCCTGCCGAGCTTGAAGCCCTTCCCGTCGCGGTAGGCGCGCAACAGTCGCATAGCGAAGTAGATGAGAATGTCGGAGCCACCCCATTCCCGCCCGTGGACGCCACCGATAAAGCAGAGCGCGGGCCGGCGCCGGCCATTGCCTTTGCCGATGCGGAACGCATGGCAGCGCCGTTTTTCCCAGGTCAGATTGGGCAGAGGAATGCGCTCGAAGTAGCGGCCGTGATTCTGTTCGCCCAGCACCATGGCTTTTTCGACTTCATCCGCGCTGAGATAGCCGCCACCCCAGATGACGTCGCCGTAGCGTCCCTGCCGGAGCCGGCGCCGGACAGCCGCGCGCTCTTCTGCCTGGCGCTCGCGATCGGGCGCGTCGATCGCTTCCAGGCGCGTGACCCCATATCCCTTGCGCTCCAGCCAGTCGACTTTGTCCGAATTGATGTAGGCGTCCACCACAGCGCCGTGCTTGTCTTCCCGATACCCCACGACGACGACGCGCAGCTTGGGGCCGAGGGCGGCCAGGTGACGCTTGTCGCGTCCGGTGATGGCAACGTGAAGGAGTGACATGCCGGCAAACAACGCGGGACGTTGGGGAGATGCCATACGACTTGGGTGCAAGTCCTTGACAGGCGGACGCGATTCGTGGTTATTGCCACGAGTATGATGAATGGCATCACGCCTTGCGCCTGTAGTGGGGCCCAAACTCAGGGTCCTGGTCGAGCGCGGGTATCGAAATAAAGTAGTAGACGTTTACACGATGTAGCGCGACCGGCTGTGGCCCCGAGGAAACCGGGCTGTGGCCGGTCGCGTTGCTTGTGGACCATACTGCAACCAGGAGGAAACGATGGCTGAGACCGTGGAGTCCGTTGCTGAGATCACCGCGCGAGGGTACGCCCATCCGGAGGTCCTCGTCTCGACCCAGTGGGTGGCGGATCATGCGAGCGATCCGAAAGTGCGGCTCATCGAATCGAACGAAGATGTGCTGCTCTATGAAACGGGGCACATTCCCGGCGCGGTGAAGATCGACTGGGTCGCGGACCTCAACGATCCGCTCATCCGCGACTACATCGATCGGTCCCGCATGCAGCGGCTCTTGCGATCGAAGGGGATCGACGATGACACGATCATCGTGTTCTACGGCGATAAGAACAACTGGTGGGCGACATACGCGTTCTGGGTGTTCCAACTCTTCGGTCTGAAAAACCTGCGGCTGATGGACGGCGGCCGGCTCCGCTGGGTGCAGGAAGGCCGTGAGCTCGAGACCGCCGTGCCGACTTATCCGGCGGGAAACATTACGGTAAAGGATCGCGACGACGGCCGGAGCCGGGCGTTCCGCGAGCAAGTCCAGAGCCATGTGAAGAGCGGGAAGCGACTGGTTGACGTCCGCAGCCCGGAGGAATACCGCGGAGAGCGGCTGCACATGCCCGAGTATCCGAATGAGGGAGCGGTGCGCGGCGGCCACATTCCCGGTGCTCGCAGCATCCCCTGGGGGCGAGCCGTCAACCCGGAGACGCACACGTTCCGTCCCGCGAACGAGCTGCGGACGATCTATCAGGAAGAGAACGGCCTGAACCCCGGCGACGAGGTGATCGCGTACTGCCGCATCGGGGAACGCTCGTCGCACACGTGGTTCGCGCTGACCTATCTCCTGGGCTTCACGAGCGTGCGTAACTACGACGGTTCGTGGACCGAATGGGGCAACTTGGTACGAGCGCCCGTGGAGAAACCCTAGTGGACCAGGAGACACGCGTCGCCTGGCTGGTCGATCACTATCAGCGGCCGCGACATCGCGGGAAGCTGGCGGGCGCCGATGCACACGTCCCGGGCGGCAATCCGGGCTGTGGCGACATCATCACGATGTACGTCAAGGCGAACGCGAGCGCAGATCGCGTGGAGGTGGTGAGCTTCGAGGGAGTAGGGTGCACGCTCAGCCAGGCGGCGGCTTCAATTCTGGCTGAGCGGACCAACCGGCAGAAGCCGACCTTTGCGGAGATTCTCGACTTTTCCTACGAAGAGATGCTCGACCTCCTCGGCCGTGGCATCGCCGCATCGCGGCCGCAATGCGCGACGCTGGCGCTCGGTACGCTCAAGGGAGCCGTGAAAACGGTGGAGATGAATCGGAAGCTGCGCGCGGCGGGCCACAGCGATGAGGGCATCGCCGAATTGCGCCGCGCGATTGCAGCGCAGAGCCGGGGGACAGGGCTCGTGATCGGAGAGGGGGCCGAGCGGGCGGCACGGACGCCATAGAGGGCCGGGGGGCGGGGGGCCGGGGGCCGCACGTCAGGGGTTGTCGTCGTCCGGCTCGGGCGGGGGCGGGGGCGCGATGAGGTCCATGACGAGCTTCATCGTGTAGAAGACGGCGCGTCCCCGCAGGCTCTCAAGATTCTGATGATCCTCTTTTGAGATCAAACCCATGGTGTAGCCCATTTTCAGGTGGTACTCGATCTCGTACAAGGCGGCCACGGATCGGTCCACGCAGACCCAAAACATCTTTCGATTGCGGAATGCCGACCCGCGCGCGATGCGGCTCGGCGCGATGAGCGCGGCTCCCCAGAGCTGCGCACTGAGCTCCGGGTCTTTCTCGTCGAGTCCTTCGGTCACCTTGTGAACGGCCAGCGTCAGCTGGTGACACGCCTTGAAGGCGTCGAGATCTTCGTAAGAAGGCATGCCGCAGGGTAATGGGAGAACCCCTGCGGCATGTAAGCAAACGAGCGCTAGCGGTACCAAAAAAACGCTTACTTCGCTAATCCCCTGACTACGCCGGCGAGGGTCCGCACCTTTGGCCCATCCGGCGCGGCCGCTGCATCGCGATCGAGTTGAGTAGCGAGCGCATTGAGCGTGTTTCGCCGCCTGGCACCGGTCATGCCTTCGGCGTTGCGGAGCGCGGAGCGCACGGCGCTTACGCGATCGGCCGCCAGGCCTTTCGAGCGCTCGAGCTGATCGACATAGGCCCGCGCCACGACGAAACTCGCCGGCCAGCTCAGCTTCTGTTGATCCTGCACGTTCTGATACGGGAGTTTCACGAGCTTCGCCGCATCGATCTCATTCTGGCTGAGCAGCGCGTTCGGCTGCAGCTCGAGCACGTCGAGCCCGCGCGCGATCTCCGAGCTGTAGATGTAGCCGTTATACCAATACGCCGACCAGCTGCCCGCCATGTCGAGCTTGGTCGAATCCATCGGGCCGCGGTCGAAGAACGCGATTTCCTTCGGATGCGCGGCATCGGTGAAGTCGAATACCGAGACGCCCCCCTGATACCAGCCTTGCACCATGATGTCACGGCCGGGTACCGGGATCAGGTTGCCGTTGTGCGCGACGCAGTTCTCCTGGGGCGTCTGCGGCGCGGGAAGCTTGTAGTAACTCTGGAAAGTCAGCGTACGCTTGTTTTCGACTTTGAAAATCGCGTCGGCGCCCCATTCCGGCTTGTCTGTCGTGCGACAGCGAGGCGCGATCCCGCCACCCCATTCGTCGGTGAAGATGACTTTGGTCGCATCATTGTTGAATGTCGCCGAGTGCCAGTAGGCAAAGTTCGAATCCGCGGCGGCCGCGACGCGCAGCGGATGCACGGGATCGGCGATGTCGAGCAAGAGCCCGTACCCGGCGCACGCGCCGCCGGCGATGCCTAGCCCCGGAAAGACGGTGATGTCGTGGCACTGATCGGGTCCGTGACGCACGCCGTTCGGGCCCATCGGCGACAGCAACTGGTTGTCCGCCCACGCCTGGACACCGCCGCGCAGCTCGGCGCTGTCGGCCGCGGTCGGCGCGCCGGTGCGGCCATGACTCCGCACGATGCTGTCGAGGATCTCGTTGGCGATTGGTGGAGGCAACACTAGCGGAGATCCCTGAAACAGGATGACGTATGCGCCCGCAGCGCGCGCGGAATCGGCTTCGCGGCGTTCGGCGGCGGAGTCGGCCGGCGAGGGCCCGTGCCCGCGCGGATCGACGAGTGCTTCGAAGATGCGCGGCCGGCTCACGAT
>DASZNX010000446.1:0-5162 GCA_035551075.1 Gemmatimonadales bacterium
GCCGCTGATCTGCTCGTCAAAGATCGCGCCGTAGTGGTAGTAAAACTCTCCCAGCACGAGCCACGTCTGCGGCGCGTCCGGCGCCAGGTCCGCGGCCGCCTGGAAGCTCTGGAGCGCACGCCGTCCGTCGCCGCGATCGAGTAGCAGGCCGTACCCATCGAGCAGGAGACTGTCCGCGGGCGTGAGACCCGACTCGTGCCGCCGTGCGCCCGCGATCGCTCCCCGCATGCTCTCCTCACGGAAATCCACCTGCGCAATGACGAGTGCCCGCCGGAAGTACGCGAGAGCGAAGGTGGAGTCGGCCGCGATCACGGCGTTGTAATCGTCCAGCGCACTGCCATAATCACCCCGGCGAAACGCATCTTCGGCGTTGGCGTACGCCAGCAATGCCGCCAGACCTTGCGGCAGCGTCACGCTGGATACCGGTGCGAAGTTGCGACGCAGGACGGCAGGCAGCACCTGTGCCCACACAGCGTCCATGAGGTCGGAGAGCGAATCGGACGATCCCTCGCGTCGTCCCGTCGCCAGCAATTTCCCACTCTTCGTGTCGTAAACTTGTGCGCCTAACCGCGCACGTTTGCCCTGCAACTCGAGGCTCGGCTCAACGAAGTAGGTCGCACTCAGCTGCACCGCCACCGACTCGGCCTCACTGACGACAGGCGCCTGCGGGCCTGTTAACGAGGTAACCTGAGGGAGGGGGACGATGCGCAGGTCGGGAACAGATCCGAGACGTTGCAGGAACCAGGCAGGAAGCTGTGCCGGTGGGAGCTCCGCGCTCGCCCCCAGCATCGTGAACGGCATCATCGCAAGACTGCGCTCCGTCGCTGGCCGCTCCTGGAAGCCGCGCAACGCGATTGCGACGGCCGCGGCCGCGAGCACGCCGCCCGTCGCAACTAAGGCGGGACGCCGCCAGTGTGGCCGCAGCGACTCTCGAACGTTCGCAAGCCACGCGGCGGCGGTCGGTGGTCGCTCGCGGGGCTCCGCGGCAAGAGGGGCGACAAGCGCCGTGGCCACAGCCCCAGGCACGTCGCGGCAACGTTGGTGCAACGCGACGGCAATCGCCGCGCGATCGAGACCCGGGGTGGGCAGCTCCCCCGCCAGCGCCTCGAACGCGACCAACGCGAGCGCGAAGAGGTCAGCGCGTCCGTCCAGCTCAGCCCCGATTAACTGCTCGGGTGGACTGTAGGCGGGAGTTCCGATGTACTCGCCGACGCCGGTCAGCGTACTGGCTCCCGACCCCCTGCCTCCCGAGCCCGCGAGCGCGACTCCGAAATCAGCAAGTAACGCGCGCTCGGTCTCGTCCTCGATGAGGATGTTTGCCGGCTTGACGTCGCGGTGCACCACGCCGCGCGGATGTATGAAATCGAGCGCGGCTCCCACATCCGTCAGAATTCGCAACAGCTCAGGGAGCTGCAGCCGTATTCGTTCGACCAGCAGCGCCTCGAGCGTCCGCCCGCGCACGAACGGCATGATGAGATAGGTGATCCCCGCGCGGGTCTCGAATTCGTAGACGGGAACGACGTTCGGATGAGAAAGGTGCGCGGCGAGCTGCGCTTCGCGCCGGAACCGTGCTTCGCGCACCTTGCTCGCCGCGATCTCGGGCGGTAGCACCTTGATCGCCACCAGATGGCCGAGCTCGCGGTGTCGCGCGCTGAACACGGCTCCCATGCCGCCCGCGCCGACCAGTTCCATGACCTCGTAGCGCGGGCCGACGGCCTGTTGCACGTCCTTTAGCTCTGGCGTCAGCATGGCCGGGTGAATCTATTATGCCCGGCTTATGTCCGCCGCCGTCTCCCTCCAGGTTCTCGGCCCCGCGCGCATCTCGATCAACGGGTCTCCCGCCCCCGCAGAGTTGCTATGGCGCAAGCATCTCGCGCTGCTCGTGTACCTCGCGCGCAGCCCACGTCGGACTCGCACGCGCGAGCACCTGATCGGGTTGCTGTGGAGCGAGCGCGACGAGAAATCGGCGCGGCACTCCCTGAGTGAGGCGCTGCGGGTATTCCGGCGCGTGATGGGTGACGAGCGCGTACACGCCGACGTGGACCAGGTGTCGCTCGCGGATGATGCGGTGTCGCTCGACTGTGAGCAGCTCGCCGCTCACGCGGCGGCGGGGGATTGGGGTGCCGCAGCGCGGCTCGCGACCGGTGAATTCCTGGAGGGCCTCTCGGTCTCTGATGCCAACGAGTTCGAGACCTGGCTTGCCGGCGAGCGGCTGCTGTGGCGCACCCGCTCGGTCGAGGCGCTGACGAAATGGGCCGAGGCGCAGCTCGCGGCAGCAGATACCGTGGGTGCCAGGGGGACGGCCCTCAAGGCGCTCGAGTTGGAGCACACGGCCGAGCCAGCCGCTCGGGCGGCGATCCGCGCGCTCGCGCTCGCCGGCGATCGTGCTGGAGCGCTGGCCATCGCCGACCGACTCACGAGAGCATTGCGCGATCAGCTGGGCACCGCGCCAACTCCAGAGACGCGCCGCCTGGTCGAGCGCGTTCGAGAGGCTCGAGTTGGCCGGCGCGTCCTCGCGGCACCAACCGGGGCACGACCGCGCGCGCCATTAATCGGCCGAGGCAGCGAGGTCGCGGTTCTGACGGCGGCGTGGGACCGAGCGCGCGCCGGCGTGACCGGCATGGTGCTTATCGAAGGAGAGCCGGGCGAAGGAAAAACCCGGCTGCTCGAGGAGCTGCTCGACCGGGCCCGACTCGACGATGCGAGCGTCGCGTACTGCCGGGCGGTTCCGTCGGATGCGGGAGTGCCGTGGGCCGGTCTCGGCGGCCTTTTGACCGGCGGCCTGGCGACGGCGCCCGGCATTGCCGGAGTTTCTCGAGCGACGCTGTCTGTGCTGAGCAAACTGTCTCCGGCGGTCGAGGTGCAGGACTCGCCGAAGGAGAGCGTCAGCGAATTGGATCCGCAACAGGCGTTCTCTGCCGCGCTGCGATGCACATCCGACGAGCAGCCGGTCCTTCTGGCGCTCGACGACGCTCATGACCTCGATGCAGCAACGGCAGGCGCGCTGGCGCAGCTGGCGCGTGACAGCGCCGCACGACGCGTCCTGATCGTGGTTAGCGCGGGGCTCGGCGGGCACCGGCCGGCGTGGCTCGACGGCTTGCGTTCCCAAATTGGAAGAGGAGTCCCCGGGGATGTAATTCGCGTCGGCCGGCTCGACGACGCGGCCATCGAGGCGCTGGCGCGGTGGTGGCTGCCACGCTACGTCGCGGAAGAAATCGAGCGCATCGTACGGCGCGTCGAGCGCGACAGCGCCGGTGTCGCGCTGCTCGCTGCGGCGATGCTGGAAGCGGTGGCGCTGGGATACCGGCTCTCTCCCGACGCGCCCGCATGGCCGGGACCGCATCAAACCCTGGTCGATACACTGCCGGGCGATCTCCCCCCGGGGGTGCTCGGCGCGGTGTGTCTCAGGTTTCGACAGCTTGCACAGCCGGCGCAGTCAGTGCTCGCGGCGGCAGCGGCGCTCGGTGAGCGGGTCACCGCCGGCGATCTCCGGCGCGCCACTGGGGTGACGGATAAAGAGGTAGAGGACTCGCTCGATCGGCTGGAATGGGACCGGTGGCTTACGGTCGATGCGCGCGGATACACATTCGTGGCGCCGATCGAGCGTGCCATTCTACTGCATGAGATGGTGACTCCAGGGCAAGCCCGCCGGTATCGCGAAAGGACTTGAAATCGGCTTGAGAGCAGCGCGCGAGCGTGCGGCACCGCTTACGCGAGGCTCAAATGGGTCGAGTCGTTTGTGTTCTGCTGGACGGCGTGCGGTACGACGTCTTGAAAGAGCTGCTGGACCGAGGTGATCTCCCTAACCTCTCCCGCTGGGTGATCGAGGTCGGTGGCCTGACGAATGGCACGACCGTGTTTCCCTCGACGACCGTCGTCGCGTACATCCCGCTCCTCTTCGGCCGCTATCCCGGTCCGGCGAACGTGCCCGGCATCCGGTGGTTCGATCGAGCAGGACTCACTGGAAATCTCATGGATCGGTGGCGCGCGGCGCGCAGCTATTGCGGGCCGCAGGCGGCCTCGATCAACCGCGATATCGAAGTCGGTCCGTCGATCTTCGAGCTCGTTCCCCAGAGCATCGCGATCTGCACGCCGATCATACGGGGGCTGGCACGCGCAGCCCATTTAATGCCCTTGTGTCGCGCAGTCCTGGGCACAGCGGCGCATTTCTTCGGCGGCTGGGCGGCGCTGGACCACGCGGTCGCGAACGCGTGGCTGTCCGTCGCGCGAAATCCCTGGCGATTCTTGTTCGTGGTGTTCCCGGGACCCGATGGTCTGACGCACCTGTATGACCCCTGGCATCCGAAAGTGCTCGACCGCTGCCGTTACATCGACGGCGCCCTGGGGCGTTTTCCGCGTCGGACGATCGCGCACGACGCGCCGCCGGCCCTATTTGTCGTGGCCGATCATGGAGCGACCCAGGTGCGTGAGCACCGCGACCTCGCGTTGGAGCTCGAGGCGATCGGCGTTCCGACCATTCGCCACCCGATGCATGTATGGCGCCACGACGCGCGGGCCGCCGTTATGGTGTCCGGAAACGGCGCCGCGCATGTCTACGTCTTCGATTCCGCAGAGCGCGCCCAGCTCATTCAACGCTTGACAGCGCTTCCCGGCGTGGCGCTGGCGGCATCCCGCGACACGCACGGCGGTGTGCTGGCGGCGCGCGGGCACTTCCGCGCGCGGCTCACCGAGCTCGATGGGCAGGTGACGTACGAACCGCTGCTCGGCGATCCACTGGGACTCGGTCGCCGGCTGCTGCAGGATGATCGCGAGCTGCTCGCCCGTTCGCGCCTCACCGAGTTTCCCGACGCACCGCGCCAGCTGCTGCAGCTGATGTCGTCGCCGCGCAGCGGAGACGTCATCCTGGCTGCCGAGCGGGGAGTTGACTTCCGCGGACCATGGGAGCTGCCGGCACACCGTTCGGGGCATGGCAGCCTGATCGCCGATCACATGCTAGTGCCGATCGCGTCGAGTCTACCGCTTCCTGACGCGCCGGTGCGGTCTGTCGACCTCATGCCCACCATGCTCGAAGCATTGGGCGTCCCGGTTCCTGACGGGCTCGACGGTGTGCCGCTTTCTCGCCTCGGTAGTCCGTCCGGGGTGATCCTATGAGCTCGCTGCCTGCAGTCCTTCGGCAACGCTATGGAAACGCCGAGTGGGAC
>DASZNX010000447.1:0-4744 GCA_035551075.1 Gemmatimonadales bacterium
GTCCCGCTCCTGGTGGCGGCTGCCGGCTGCCAGGAGCGGTCCGACGACTAGGGCGCCGGCTCCTGTTGCGTGAGACAGTGCAGCGTTCCCAGGCCCCACACCAAATCGACGGCGTGAATCCCCACCACTGGTCTATCGGGAAAGCACTCCGCAAGAATACCTAATGCGATTCGGTCTTTCGGATCGTTGAACGTCGGCACGAGCACGGCGGTATTCGCGATGTAAAAGTTCGCGTAACTGGCGGGCAATCGGACGCCATCGAACAAAAGCGGAGTGGGCATCGGAAGATCGATCACCTCGACCGCCCGTCCAGTTTCCAGACGCATGCCCTGCAACCGCTCGCGATTCTCGGCGAGCGGCTTGTAGTTCACATCCTTCGGGTTGTCCTCGCGGCACAGGACGACGGTCCCGGGATTCACGAAGCGGCAGAGATCGTCCACGTGGCCGTGCGTATCATCGCCCGCGATCCCCCGATGGAGCCAGAGCGTGTTCGTGATTCCCAGTGTGTCACGAAACACGTCCTCGAGGTCGAGCCGCGACATGCCGGGGTTGCGGGTTTGGACCTTGGGGTCGAGCAGACACTCCTCAGTCGTGATCAATGTGCCGCGCCCGTTGACGTCGATGCTCCCGCCTTCGAGCACGATCTCGCCATCGATCAGCGGCAGCTTGAATTGCTTCGCGGCGCGGACGGGGATCTGGTCGTCTTTCTTCCAATCCGGATACTTCGCCCAGCCGTTGAAATGGAAACGAGCGATCGCCAGTGCATTGCCGCGGCGCACAAAGATCGGACCGAAGTCGCGCGTCCACCCGCGGTTCGTGGGGAAACGCAGGAAGTGGACGCGACCGAGGTCCACACCCACACGCTTGAGGTATTTGTTAGCCGCTGCCTTGTGCCCGCTGGAGTTGACGAGAAGGCGGACGCGCTCGCTTGCAGCGAGGTGGCGAACGATCTCGCCGTAGACCCAGGGAATCGGCTCGAACTTCCCCGGCCAATCGGTCTTGTTGTGCGGCCAGCCGAGCCAGGTCGCCGCATGCGGTTCCCACTCGGCCGGCATTCGGTGAGGGGGAGGAGTCAATCGGTCAAAAAGCGATGCTGGATGTCGCCATAGGCATCGGTACGTCGATCGCGCAAGAACGGCCAGTTGCGGCGGACTTCCTCGACCCGCGCGAGATCGACCTCGGCGATCGGCAGCGCTTCCTGCTCTCCCGCTTCTGTTATGACGACGCCGAAGGGATCGCAAATGAAGGAATGTCCCCAAAATTCGATTCCCGCGCCCTCGCCACCGAGCTGCTCATGGCCAACGCGGTTCACCGCGGCCACCCAGCAGCCGTTCGCGATTGCGTGGCTCCGCTGGATCGTTTTCCAAGCATCGAGCTGTTCCGCGCCGTACCGCTGCTTCTCGGCGGGATGCCAGCCGATGGCGGTCGGATAGAAGAGGATGTTTGCGCCCTGCAACGCCGTGAGGCGCGCGCCTTCGGGGTACCACTGGTCCCAACAGACGAGCGTGCCGACGGGCCCGACTTTCGTATCGAAGGCGCGGAAGCCCAGGTCGCCCGGTGTGAAATAGAACTTCTCGTAATAGGCCGGGTCATCGGGGATGTGCATCTTGCGATAGATCCCCTTGACCTTGCCGTCGGCATCGATCACCGCGGCCGTGTTGTGGTACAGCCCCGCCGCGCGCCGCTCGAACAGCGACGCGATGACGACGACGTCGGATTCACGCGCGACTTTGCCGAGCACTTCCGTGGTCGGCCCGGGCACTGGTTCGGCGAGATCGAACAGCGCGTGGTCTTCGCGTTGGCCGATGTAGTGCGTTCGGAAGAGCTCAGGCAAACAGACGAGCTTGGCGCCTTGGCGCGCCGCCTCCTTGATGCGCGCGATCGCCTTCGCGACGTTCGCGTCCGGATCGTCGCTCATGCTCATTTGCACGAGCCCGATCTTGAACTTCGACGGTAGGGACGAAGCCATGGAGGGGAAGGCTACTACGATTGTCGGCCGGCTGAAACCCCGGGCTGCCGCCCGGGGTCAGCCGCGCGAATCAGAAAGCTTTGCTCGCCGACAGGACGAACCCCGGCTTGGACACATCCTGGGTCTCATTGGATCCTGCGGTCGTCGGCGTGTAGCGGTAGAACCGCTCCTCCGCGTTCGTGCCTACGAGAGCAGCACCGAACGTAACGCCGCTAAACGGTCGCGTCAGTGCGACCTTGTAGTCCGAGTACGAAAGCGGCGCATAATTGCGGACGTATTGATATCCGTAATGCAGCGCCAGACTCATTCCGACTGGGACATTGAACGCAGCAGCAAGATCGACGTAGCCGGACCCCTTCGTGCTGCCGGTTCCAAGACAATCGGAGGTTGCCGGGGTGCCGTCGCTATTCAAGCCGCAGTAGCCCCCAATCGTATTCGTCTTCATGCCAAACAGGTCCGTCAAGGCGTGCGAGTACTTGGCGCTGAGCGGCCCGTAGTGTGTGCTGAAGTACGCTTCGAACGTGTTGTACTTATCACCCGGCGTGATGTTGTAACGCGCGCTGGGATACCAGTAGTACTGCGCGCCCAGATCCAAACCAAGCTTTCCGTACGTGCGCTTGTATCCGCCATACAGGTCGAGCTCGAGCGAAGCCCCATTCAAAAACTGATTGCCGCTCACGTTCGAGCCCCACGTGCCGCCGTACGCGCCGATCTTCGAGTCGTACTCGACGCCCGCTTGCACCGCGGGCTGCGTGTAGGTCTGCGATATCCCGCGAAAGCGGTAGTCTCCCACGAGCGCGACACTGCCCGAGAGCGGCGGCGGCGCTTGCGCTCGCACCGCCGGCAACAGCGCGACTACCGCCACGCTCGCGATGACGAGCGTGGCCGAGGACTCGGCGCGCATCAGACCGGCTCCGGCTGCGGCTCGAGCTGCTTGTCGGGCTCCAGTGACGATGTCGGTTCGTTCATGACGATCACGGTCGACGCCTCCGGCGTACTGGGATACGCCTCCACACCCATTTCCGGCACGTCGAGTCCGAGCTCTTCGACCTCAGCCGAGACGCGATGCCCGCCCACGACGAGGCCGGTGACCTTCCACGCGATGAACGCCATAGCGCCGACCGCCACGAAGTTCGTTACGCCGCCCACCAGTTGTGCGAGGAGTTGCGACGGGTCGCCATAGAACAACCCGCGCACCCCCCCGTCCACGCCGTTCCAGCCGGCGCCGTACGTGCCATCCGCGAGCAGTCCTAGCGACAGAATCCCCCACAGCCCGCATGCCCCGTGCACCGAGATCGCGCCGACAGGATCGTCGATCTTGAGCGAGCGCTCGATGAACACGACCGACGCGCAGACCAGCACTCCCGCCACACCGCCGATCAGGACGGCAGACGGGGCCGTCACGAAGGCGCACGGCGCTGTGATGGCGACCAGTCCGGCGAGCGTCCCGTTTGCCAGCATCGACGGATCGGGCTTGCCGTAC
Organism: Gemmatimonadales bacterium; assembly: GCA_035551075.1. Lineage (GTDB taxonomy): Bacteria > Gemmatimonadota > Gemmatimonadetes > Gemmatimonadales > GWC2-71-9 > 20CM-2-65-7. The sequence continues at coordinate 3,453 of DASZNX010000447.1, forward strand.
TTGCGCCACACGTACAGCATCGCCGTCATACCTCCTGCCGCCCCAGCCAGCATCGTGTTCGTCGCGATGACCCCGATGCGCAGGTCAGAGCCCGCCAGCGTCGATCCGGCGTTGAATCCGAACCACCCAAAGGCGAGGATGAACGTGCCCACCAACGCCATCGGGATGTTGTGACCCGGGATCGCGTTCGCGGTGCCGTCGCGGTTGTACTTGCCCCGCCGCGGGCCCAGGAGAATCGCCGTGACGAACGCCATGACGCCGCCGGTCATGTGCACGACGGACGACCCGGCGAAGTCGACGTGACCGTGACCCAGCCCGAGGTTTTTTCCGAGCATGGCGAGCCAGCCGCCGCCCCACGTCCAGTTCGCGTAGATCGGATAGATCACCGCGCCGACGAACAGACTGAACACAGCGAACGCGACGAATCTCCAGCGTTCTGCCAGCGCGCCCGTCGGGATCGTGGCCGCGGTGTCCATGAAGACCATTTGGAACAGGAAGTAGGCGAAGACGGGCGCGGTGTAGGCGACACCGGTCAGAAAGAACCCGGTCGTCCCGAACAGGCCCCAACTCTTCCCACCGATTGTCACCGCGACTTCGTGCGACAGCTTATCGTAGCCGCCGAGCGTGCCGAGCGCCCCCACGCCACCGGCTTGCAGGGCGAACCCCACAGCCCAGTAGGCCAGCATCGCGATGCCATACACCATGAAGTTCATCGTCATGGTATGCGCCGCGTTCTTCGCGCGCGTAAAGCCGGTCTCGACCAGCGCGAAGCCGGCCTGCATGAACATCACGAGAAACCCTGCGACCAGTGTCCAGACGAAGTTGATGGCAACGGTGTTGGCGTCCATGGCCCCCCCAAGTTGGTACGCGGTGTAAGTGAATTCGTGCATAATATGCACGGAATTGCTTACAGTCTGCAATGGACCCCGCACAACGTGTGCATACTGAAGTCCATGTTGTGCATAATATGCACGAACTGGGCCACACCAGATGTAGAGGGAGAGTGCCTAGAGGTGAAGGGGAGAGCGCGGAGGAGGCACTCCTCCCCGTTGCCTCTACCAGCTATAGCCGACCGTCACGCGCGTCGCTAACTCGGCGCACGAACCTGCGCCGCGCGTTGGACCGCCTCCGCGTTGACGGCGGTCAGAGCGGCGTTGTCTACCTCACCCGTGCGGATGCGGATCACCCGTTCGATTGGCTGGATGAAGATCTTGCCGTCGCCGACTTCTCCCGTGCGGGCCGAGGACAGAATCGCCTGCACGCACGGCTCGACGAACGGCTCGGAGCAGACC
>DASZNX010000448.1:0-10516 GCA_035551075.1 Gemmatimonadales bacterium
GACGAGCGCCTCATCGTCGGTCGCGACGATCGCCGTGTCCGGCAGGTTTTTGACGATCGGCACAAGCTCAGCGAAATTGGCGGAGATATTCCGGGCCTGGGCATCCCACCAGCGGCCCGCAAAGCCCCGCGCCTCGTAATAGACGTAGCCGCCGGCGATCAGCGTGACCAACAGTGCCAATGGAACGCGCACGCGCGGCCAGCGCCGCCACAGCTCGAGCCCTCCAGCGGCCCATGCCAGGCCGAGCCACGGAAGCACGGCCCAGAGAAACCGATCGGGAGGGTGAGGCCAGACGGCGAGGATCAGCAAGTAAAAGACGAGCGAGAACCCGATCGCCGAGCGTCGCGTGAGCAATGCAAGGCCGTAGAGGCCGACGCCCAGCGCGATGGTCGCAACGATCTCGTAGAGCCATCGCACCGGGATCCATCCCAACGTGATCGCCTCGAGCGGTCGCGAGAGGTCGGGGACGTTCACGGCAATTGCCGAGAGACCTGCCTGGCTCAGGTGCGCGGAATAGTTGCCGTAACCGAGGGCGAGCTCAGCGTCGATCGCGTGCTGATGTGTCTCGACCCAAATAGCCCAGGCTACCCCGGCGAAAATGACCGGTACGAGGACGGCAACAAATACGGGACGTGAGGCACGGCGAGTAATCAGAAACGCGACCACTCCGGCGGCACCGGCGATTCCAATCGAGCGCGTGACCAGCGCGAGTGCGGCCGCGATTCCAACGACCCAGGGACGATCGCCACGGTCGGCGAACACGATGACTACAGCGAGCAGCACCGCGAACAGCGGCTCGGCAAACAGCACCGTTTGCGTCGCGAGAACGGGGATCGCGATCGCGGCGCCCCCGGCAATCGCGGGAGCAAGCCAGCGAGGCGCGGCGGGGCCGAGCATCTCGGTCTTCGTCGCATGCCAGGCGATCAGACCCGCCGCGGTCGCGCCGAGCAGCGCGTTGAGGATCTTGGCGGCGATCGCGGCGCTGTTCACCGACAGCACGCCAAAGAATGGCGCCAGCACGATGGGATAGCCCGGCGGATAGTGCACGGCGGCCGGCAGTCCGGGCAGATTGGGATGCACGTATCCCAGACCGGTGGCGAGGGCGGTCGCCAGTCCGGCGTAGAGCCCATCGTCGTAGAACACGCCAACGAGTGTTTGATTGACCGCGACGATGCCGACGGCGAGCGCCACGGCCGCCGCGACGGACGCGCCCTTTACTTCGCCGGCGAGCGCCAACCGTTGGAGTTCGACGGAACGAAGAGGTTATACCGCAAGATGTGAAACAAGGCCGCCACACCGTCCCGCCACGTGATCTTTTTTCCTTCGGCGTAGGTGCGGCCGCTATAGGAGATCGGGAGCTCCCAGATACGCGCGCGCGCCTGGGCAAGCCGCGCGGTGATTTCCACCTCGAATCCAAAGCGGTTCGACCTGAGCGGCAGCCGCTTGATCAAATCCATGCGCACGAGCTTATAGCACGTCTCGAGATCCGTCAGATTCAGGTTGGTGAACATGTTGGACAGAAGCGTCAGGAAGCGGTTGCCGACATAGTGCCAGAAATAGAGCACGCGATGCGGCCCGCCCTGAAACCGCGATCCGTACACCGCGTCGGCTTTTCCGTCGCTGATGGGTTTGATCAGCGCCGGCAGATCGGCCGGATCATACTCCAGATCGGCGTCCTGCACGACGAGCGCATCGCCCGTCGCGGCCGCGACGCCGCTGCGAATTGCCGCGCCCTTGCCGCGGTTTTTTTCGTGATGCACCACGCGGTCCACCAGCCCGGCAGTCGCCAGCTTCTCCAGGATCTCGCGGGTGCCATCGGTCGACGCGTCATTGACGACGATGATCTCGAGACGCAGCGGGATGCCGCGCACACGCCGCAGGGCCAACTCCACCGTCTCCGCCTCGTTGTAGGCGGGCACCACGACGGAGACGAGGAGATTGCGCGAGACGCCGGGGGATACCATCACGCCGCCTCACCGATCGCGATGAGGGATTGCCCGACCCGCCACGGAAGGAACCGCTCGAGCTTGAAGAGTGGAACGAGCGCGTCATACAGCTTGAGGGAGCCCGCGGGAATCATCGAGCGGCGCAACACCCGTCCCGCGAGCCACCACCCGGGCACGCCGGCCAGATTGAAATATTCGATGTGCGCAACGCGTAATCCGGTGTGTTCGAACTTTGATCGGATGTCCGCCGGTGTGTAGCGCCGGTGGTGCCCGAGGGCCCGGTCAATCGTCCCATACAGCGCCGGTAACGCGGGAACGAGGAGCACGAGTCGACCCCCGGGCTCGAGCAGTTTGCGCACCGCCGCGAGTGAGCCAAGATCGTCGTCCACATGCTCGAGCACGTTGAGGCAGATAATCGTATCGAACCGCTGCCCTTCGATGGCACCGTGCTCGTTGGGCAGGTACAGGCGTGCGACGGAAACGTTGGCGCGACCCGCGAACCGCTCGCGCAGGCGGTCCAGATACTCGACACGGGTGTCGGTGAGGACGAGACGGACACGGTCGAGCAGAAACGCGGAGAGCGTCCCGATCCCCGAACCGATCTCGAGGACACGGTCCCCGATCCACGGGCGAATGCGGTCGAACATCCAGCCATTGTAGCGGACCGCGTCGGCGAGGCGATCGAGCGTCTCGGCGCCAACCGGGTCACTCGGCCCGGTGGTTATTGGGCTCCACTCCCGGAGGCGCGTTCGAGTTCGAGTTCGAATTCTCGTACCGACTCAGCTTCCGGTACAACGTGGACGGGTCGATACCCAGGACTTCGGCCGCCCGCGTTTTGTTGCCGCCCTCGCTCTGCAACACCCAGGTGATGTAGGCCTGCTCGATCACATCGAGCGACGGATTCCTGTGCGGCCGTTCGGTAACGAGGGGCTCGGCCTTGCGCTCGGTGATCTTATCGGGAATCGCCGCGCGCGGAATGACGTCGCCTTTGGTGAGTGTCACGGCGCGCTCGAGCGCGTTCTCGAGCTCGCGGACGTTTCCCGGCCAGTCGTAGGCGAGGATGACTTCCTCGGCTTCGGGCGACAGCGCCTTCGGCGCTTCGCCGCGCTCGACGGCGATGTTGCCGAGGAATTCCTTCACGAAGACCGGGATGTCATCGCGCCGGTCGCGCAGCGGCGGCAGATGAATGTTGATGACGTTGAGCCGGTAATAGAGGTCGGTGCGGAAGCGGCCGCGTTTGATATCGTCCTCGAGATCGCGGTTCGTCGCGGCGACGACCCGGACGTCCACCGGAATCGCTTCCGTGCCACCGACGGGAATCGCTTCCCGCTCCTGCAGCACGCGCAGCAGCTTGACCTGCGTCGCCGGCGACATCTCACCGATTTCGTCGAGGAAGAACGTTCCGCCCCGCGCAGCGGCGAACAGACCCTGCTTGTCGCGCACCGCACCCGTGAACGATCCCTTCACGTGGCCGAAGAGCTCGGATTCGAGCAGGCTCTCCGGCAGAGCGCCGCAGTTGAGCGAGAGGAACGGCCCCTCGGCACGAGCGGACAGCTCGTGGAGGTAGCGGGCGATGACTTCTTTACCGGTCCCGGATTCGCCTTGGATGAGCACGGTGCTTTCCGTGGGGGCGACCTGCTCGGCGAGCCGCAGCACATCGCTGAACAGACGCGATTTGCCGAGTGGTTTGGCCTTGACCGCTTCTGTCTGCCGGCGGATCTCCTGTTTGAGCTGTTTGTTCTCCGACTTGAGGCGGCGTGTCTCGGCAGCACGACGGCAGAGCGCGACGATTTCATCGTTGGAAAAAGGCTTCTGGACGTAGTGGAAGGCCCCCTGGTTCACAGCTTGGATCGCGCTCTGGAGCGAGGCTTGCGCAGTCATGAGCACGACGGGGGTTTCCGGGTCCTGCTCCTTTACGGCCGACAGGATCTCGATGCCGGTGATGCCGGGCATTTTGAGGTCAGTCAAGACGATATCCGGCGCGGAGTTTTTGAGCTGCTCCAGGCCGGCCTTGCCGCCCTGCGCAATCGATACATCGAAACCCTCGTTCTTGAGCAGGATGCGCAGGGTATCGAGGATTCCCTGTTCGTCGTCGATGACGAGAACTGATGGAGCGGCGGCAGAAGGGGGATTCATATCAAGCAGCCTCCTCTTTCCGTCGGGCGGCTGGGAAGTAAATGGTAAAGGTCGTGCCTTTCCCTGCTTCACTGTCCACGAGCACGATACCGCGATGTGCCTCGACGGCGCGCTGCACGATGGCGAGACCGAGCCCGGTCCCGCCGACGCGCCCCGTGGAGAACGGCTCGAACAACCTGCTTTGCAGCTCATCCGGGATACCCGGCCCGTTGTCGATCACGCGCAGCGCGACCGGATTCTCGATGCCGGCGCCCCCGGGAACCTCGGTCAGCGCGGCGCGTCCCGTTCGTACCGTGACGCGGGCTCGGTTTCCGGCAGCCTGAACGGCATTCAGCACGAGGTTCGACACGACGCGGTGGAGCAGGTCCTCGTCACCTTCCATCGGTGTCGCCTCACCCTCGAGCGAGATCTTGACACTGTTGCCGCAATCGGGATGCTGCCGTACCAGGCGAATCGCAGCCTCAGCGACCTTGCGCAGGTCCACGGCTCGATACTCGGTGACGCGCACGCGCGAGAAATCGAGGAACTCGGATAGCAGCCGTGACAACCGGTCGCTTTCGCGGACGATGAGATTGGCCAGGAACTTCTCGTCCTGATTGGCGCGAGAGGAACGCCCGAGCTGCTCGACCGAGCTGCGGATGGAGGCGAGGGGATTCTTGATCTCGTGCGCCAGGCTCGACGACAACTCCGCCACGGCCTCGAGCCGCTCGGCACGCAGGTGCAGTGCTTCAAGCCGTTTCGAGTCCGAGATATCCTGGAAAATCGCCGAAACGCGCGGGGCGGCTCCGTCGGGACTGTCGAGCGTCGTGGTCGTCACACCGATCGGGAACGTCCGGTCCGGCCGGTGGACGGTCGCTTCGACGCGCATGAGGCGAACGCCGCGTCGCGCCGTGGAGGTCACCGCCGCCCAGAATTCCGGCGCGAGACGCGCGAATTCGGGCATCACCGAACGACCCAGCCACTCCCGCGCCTTGATCCCGAGAATTTCCTCGGATGCGGGATTGGCGTAGAGCAGCCTGCCGTCGGCGTCGACCGTGATGACACCCGTGCGGATGTTGCGCAGGACGTCATCCGCCTCGAGCTGCACCTGCCGCACCTCGGCGGCGAGGGCTTCGCGCTCCGCGCCCATCACGTTGACGCGGCTGGCGACGTAGGCCGTAACCACAGCCACGAGGACAAAGACGCCAAGTTGCACCCAGACGCTGGGCGCGACGACATTCGCGTGACCCCAGAAGACGTCCGCAAAGTAGACCAGGCCGGCACAGAGGGTGACCAACCCCGCGTTGGCCGGCGGCATGAGCACAGCGTTGACGGCGATGAGGAGCACATACAGGCTCGCGAGATCGCTCTCCGCCCCACCGGTCATGTGAACGACGACGGTGATCAGCGCGATGTCAAACAGGGCCTGCAGGTACAGGAAGGTCGAACCAGGCAGTTTGCGACGGAAATGCGTGTGCCAGTAGGAGGCCAGAGTCACCGCGGCGGCCGCCACGAGCAAGAAGGAGGTGACGAGCACGTCGAGTGGCGCGGCAACTCGGATTTTCATGGCGGTCGTGACGTAGATGGCGATCGCCAAGCACATCCGGCCGAGATAAACGAACCGGAGAAGCTGAGTCGCGGTCGGAATCGCAGAGCCCTGCGATTGGACGCCAAGCCAGCGCATGGGGGGGCATTATTGGACTTGGTGTGGCGAAATGCAAGAGTTTGGGACACATAAAAAAGGGGCGGTAAGAGGCGGTAAGAGGCGGTAGGGGGCGGTAAAAAAGGCGGTAAGAGACAGTGCCCTTACCGCCTCCTACCGCCTCCTACCGCCTCCTACCGCCGGTCTTACTGGACCGCGTTCACCATGTCAAAGATCGGCAGGTACATGGCCACCACCATGCCGCCGACGATGACGCCGAGGACGACGATCATGATCGGCTCGAGCAGCGAGAGCAGCGCGCTGACCGCCGCATCGACCTCGTCGTCGTAGAAGTCCGCGATCTTGGTGAGCATCTCGTCTAATCCGCCGGTCTGCTCTCCCACCGCGATCATCGAGATCACCATCGGTGGGAAGACCTTCGACTTCTGGAGCGGGGCGGCGATCGTTTCACCGCCCGCGATCGAGGCGCGGGATTCCATGACCGCGTTGTGGATGACCATGTTGCCGGCGGTGCGCGCGGTGATCTCGAGGCCGTCGAGAATCGAGACGCCCGACGAGATCAGCGTGCCCAGCGTGCGCGTGAAGCGGGACACCGCCGACTTGCGGAGCAGGTCGCCCAACACGGGAAGGCTGAGCAGCAGTTTGTCGATCTGGAGCTTGCCGGGCGTCGTCTTGTAGTAGCGGTTGATGGCGACCGCGATGAAGATCGCGATGCCGATGATCAGCCACCAGAAATTCTTGAGGATGTTGCTCGCACCGATGACGATGCGGGTCGGCAGCGGCAGCGCGAGGTTCACCGACGCGAACATGTTTTGGAACGTCGGGATCACGAAGATGAGCAGCACGGCCACGGCGATCGCGGCGACCGAGAAAATCACGGCCGGGTAGATCATCGCGCCTTTCACCTTGCGAACGATGGCGTCGTTCTTTTCCAGGAACTGCGCCAGGCGCAGCAGAATCGTGTCGAGAATACCGCCCGCCTCACCGGCGGCAACCATGTTGACGTACAGGTCGGTGAACGCTTTGGGGTGTTTGCGGAGCGCGTCGGCGAGCGTGTGCCCGCTTTCGACGTCGTACACGACCTGGCGCGTGATGTCGGCGAGAATCTTGTTTTCGGTCTGCTGCGACAGAATATCGAGCGCCTGCACCAGCGGCAGACCGGAATTGATCATGGTCGCGAACTGCCGGGTGAAGATCACGACGTCGCGTGTCTTGACGCCGGACCGCAGCAGATCGCCGAGCCCGCCGCCCTTCCCTTTCGCCTCGCGGACCTGCACGACCACCATGCGGTTCTTGCGCAGGTGGGCAATGACGTCATCGCGGCTCGCCAGGTCGATCTTATCCTTGACGAGATCGCCCTTCAGGTTACGCGCGGTGTATTCGAAGACCGGCATGGGCTACCTCCGGACGGCGACTTTAGGTCCTGCAGCCTGCGCCGCGGCCTGTGCGGGCGTCGGAATCTCCTTGTCATCCGGCGGCGCCTCGCCGATGGAGCGCAGGAAGTCGTTCGGTTTGGATGTTACGCGCAGACACTCATCTTTGGTCACTTCCCTCGCCATGTAGAGCTGGTAGAGCGCGTCATTCAGCGTCTGCATGCCGTATTTCTTTCCTGCCTGCATCGACGATTCGATCTGGTGGACTTTGTCATCGCGAATCAGGGCGCGGATCGCGGGCGTGCAGATCATGATCTCCGCGGCCATCACGCGTCCCCGTCCTTTGGCCCGTTGCAGCAACGTCTGGGTGACGACACCCTCGAGCACGAACGCGAGCTGCGCGCGCACCTGGGACTGCTGGTGCGACGGGAAGACGTCGATGATGCGGTTGATCGACTCCGCCGCCGAGTTGGTATGCAGCGTGGCGAAGGCGAGGTGGCCCGTCTCCGCGATCGTCAGGGCGGCGGCAATCGTCTCGAGATCGCGCATTTCGCCGACCAGCACCACGTCGGGGTCTTGCCGCAACGCGTACTTGAGCGCTGCCTGGAAGCTGTTCGTGTCGGTACCGACCTCGCGTTGGTTGACGATGCAGGCCTGGTGGCGGTGGATGAACTCGATCGGATCTTCCACCGTGATGATGTGGCCCTTCAGCTCTTTATTGATCTTGTCGATCATCGCGGCGAGCGTGGTGCTTTTCCCCGAGCCCGTGGGCCCGGTGACCAGCACGAGACCACGGGGCCGGTCGGCGAGCTGCGCGACCACGTGCGGCAGTCCCAGCTCCTCGAACGTCTTCACGTTGAAGGGAATCTGGCGGATGACGACCGAAACGCAGCCGCGCTGCTTGAAGACGTTACCGCGGAAACGCGCGAGGTTCTGAATGCCGAACGAAAAGTCGAGCTCGTTCTCGGTCTCGAAGCGCTTCTTCTGATTCTCGGTGAGGACCGAGTACGCGAGCGAGAGCGTGTCCTTGGGCGTCATGACCTCGTCGCTGGACGCGCTGACGATATCGCCGTCCACACGCAGCTTGGGACGCTCGCCCGCCACGAGGTGGAGGTCGGAAGCGTCCTTCTCGATCATCTCCTCGAGCAGCGCTCGGAGGTTGACTGGCATTGGGCTTCCTCTCCTTATCCGGCCGCGGTTTCTTTCACGACTTCTTCCAGCGTCGTGATGCCTTTCTTGACCTTCAGCATGCCGTCCATCCGCAGGGTCAGCATGCCTTCTTTCACCGCCAGCTCGCGCAGCTCCTCGGTGGATGCGCCCTTCAGGATCTCGCGGCGCAACGGGCTCGTCAGGTTCATGACCTCGTAGAGTCCCTGGCGGCCGCGGTAGCCGGTCTGCGCGCAGGTGTCGCAGCCCGCGCCCTTGTAGAACGGTCCTTCCTTCTTATCGATGCCGAAGGCGTGCATCTCCTCCGGCGAATACTCGTGCTGCTGCTTGCACTCCTTGCAGATGCGCCGCACCAGCCGTTGCGCCACGATCAGGTTGACCGCGCTCGCCACGTTGAACGGCTCGATGCCCATGTCGACCATTCGCGTGATCGTCGAGGGCGCGTCGTTCGTGTGCAGCGTCGAAAGCACGAGGTGGCCCGTCAGCGCCGCCTTGATCGCGATCGATCCGGTCTCGAGGTCGCGGATCTCGCCGACCATGATGATGTTCGGGTCTTGCCGCAGGAACGCCTTCAGCGCTGCCGCGAACGTCATGCCCACTTCATTGCGCACCAGCACCTGATTGATGCCGAGGAGGTTGTACTCGACGGGGTCCTCGGCCGTCATGATGTTGACGTCGATCTGGTTGATGCGCGAAAGGGCCGAGTATAGCGTGGTGGTCTTGCCGGATCCTGTGGGCCCCGTCACCAGCACCATGCCGTACGGATTCTCGATGGCTTTGAGGAGGTTCTCCTCGGACTTGGGCTCGAAGCCGAAGGTTTTCAGATCGAGCGTCAGGTTGCCCTTGTCCAGAATACGCAGCACGATCTTTTCACCGAACAGGACCGGCAGCGTCGACACGCGGAAGTCGATGACCCGCGTGCCCATCTTGAGCTTGATGCGTCCGTCCTGCGGCACGCGCCGCTCCGCAATGTTGAGCTGCGCCATGATCTTCACGCGCGACGTCAGCGCGGCGCGCATCTTCACCGGCGGTTTCATGACTTCCTGCAGCGCGCCGTCGACCCGGTAGCGCACGCGCATCTCGTGCTCGAACGGCTCGATATGAATGTCCGACGCCCCGCGTTTGACCGCATCGGTCAGTAAGCCGTTGATGAGTTTGACCACGGGGGCATCGTCCGCGAGCGCCGCGACGTTCGCGTCGGAATCCTCCTGCTCTTCCTCGACGACCTCCAACTCCTCCGCAGCCTCCACCGACTTCAACAGCGTCTGCAGCTGCGCGTCCGACTGCTGGTAATAGCGCTCGATCGCGTTGCGCAGCGTGTATTCGCCGGCGATGACCGGGAAGACGTCGCAGCGGGTGATGAACTTGATGTCCTCGATGGCGGTGACGTTGTTCGGGTCGGCGATGGCGACCGTCAGCGTCCTCCCCTCCCGCTTCAAGGGAAGAACCGTGTGCTTGGTAGCGATGTCCGGCGGGAGGAGCTTCAGGATCTTGGGGTCGACCTCGAAACGGGAGAGATCGACCGCAGGCATGCGATACTGCCGGGCCAGCATCTTGCTGACCTCGGTCTCTTCGATAAACCCAAGTTTGACCAGGGTATAGCCCAGGCGCATCCCGGAGTTTTTCTGCTCCAGGAGGGCCTTCCGGAGCTGGTCCTGCGTGATGAGACCTTCCCGAAGCAGGATTTCGCCCAGCTTATCCTGGGTGATCGCGACGCTAGCCGTACGCAACTCGTTGAATTTGAGGGGACTAACATGTGAGTCGGTTCCGACCGGGTCAAGGTTTTGGGGCTGGGATGCCGGAAAAGGACACAAATGGTTGGACTGCTTTGAGTAGCGTGGGACCGACACCCGAAACGCTGTCGAGTCGAGCGATGCTGCCAAATGGGCCGTGCTCGTTACGCCACGCGACAATCCGCTGCGCGAGCCCGGGACCGACGCGCGGGAGTCGTGTGATTTCGCTCACGTCTGCGCGATCGAGATCAATTCTCTCCCCAGGCATCAGTGGTCGTGCGAGTTGCGCCGCGCGGCGCGCCGTTTCCTGCAAGCCGCCCGGCCAAGTGACGGTGGTCGATTGAAGTTGAACATCACCGGGCGGTGTGTCTGGCGAGGGCGACAGCAAATACCGAACGCCGGCGCCTGCCAACGCCAGACACGCCAGAATCAATGCAGCACGGCGATCATCCATTCAACGGTGCGTAGTGCGTGGTGCGTGGTGCGTAGGACTGCCGGCCGAGGTGCCCAGTGCATGGT
>DASZNX010000449.1:0-3984 GCA_035551075.1 Gemmatimonadales bacterium
TCCTCATTTCCGCGCTCGGCGCCAACAACGGCATCATTCTCACCGCTGCGCGCATCCCGTACGCCATGGCCCGCGAGGGCCTCTTCTTCCGATCACAGGGCTACGTGCATCCGCGGTTCGCGACGCCAACGGTGGCGCTGATGTGGCAGGCGGCCATTGCCGTGGTGCTGGCGGCGACGGGGACGTACGACACGCTGTTCACGTACGTCGTCTTCGCGGAGTTCTTGTTCTATGCGCTTTCGGCCGGCGCGGTGCTCTTGCTGCGCCGCCGCGCGCCGGGGCTCGCGCGCCCGTACAAGGCGTGGGGGTATCCATGGACGCCGATCGTGTTCATCGCGTGCGCGGCGCTGCTCGTCGGCAACACGATCTGGAAGGACCCGCGCGACTCGGCGATCGGCGCCGGGCTGATTCTGTTGGGGCTCCCCGGATACCTCTATTGGCGCCGTGCTCCACTCGAGGGCCGATAATCAATCAGCTCCGCCAACGACGGCGGAATGCTCGTTCCCCAGACATCTCGCATCGGGACGGTGACAATCTGCGGACGCGTCCCAGGCTGGCCGTCGCGGCCGCTTGGTCCCTTTGCTCCCGGCGGTCCCGCGGCTCCCGCTTGACCGGCGACGCACCGCGGATCGCTCGCGGGATCCGCGGCGCCACCTTTGCCGCCCGCGCCGCCCTTACCGCCTGACCCGCCGTCACCGCCTTCGCCCCCCGGGACCTGCGCATCGACCAGCCCTGCGAGGAACGGTTCTTCACTGGGCGCGATGATCGTCACTTGGCCGCCGCGACCTCCCGGTCCACCGCCGCTGCCGTTCCCGCCGGCGCCTCCGGGGCCGCCGGCACCACCGGGACATCCGGCCCGGCCATCCGTTCCGGCCACACCATTGGCGCCGTTGACGCCGCGTGAGCCCTGCGCCCCACGAGCCTCGATCACCAGCCAATCGGACGGCGGGACGCTGCGCGCGTCGGCGAGCACGTAGAGTGGCGGCGCTTCTTCCACTTCTATAGAGGCGACGAGCAGCCGGTCGAAAAACGGCGAGCGCAGAATGCCGAGCCGCACGGTGACCTGGGGACCGCTCGCGCCGGCGCCGGGGCCGCGGAAGTTGAACGCGTGCTGCAGGCAGCTGTAGTCCGGCTGCACGACCGTCGTCGTGGTAATGGTCGGCTTGGCGTTGAGACTCGCGGTAAGACGAAAACCCGTGATTGCCGTCGCCAGCGGGTCGCGCAACGGGCTCCAGCCACCGCCTTCGAGCGGCGTGGCATCGGGGCTCGAGCGATTGAGGAACACGACGTGGAGCCGCGGCGGGTGATCCTTGTCGTACCGCGTCTCGAACGGGACCAGCGAGCCGTCTTTCAGGACGGCCGTATAGGACGCCTGCAAGTAGTCGCCCGGGCAGGCGCGCATCGGTGTCGTCATGCGGATCTCGCGAATCTGCTCGACGAGCCCCGGCTCCGGCGCGAATGACGGCGGAGGCCCCTTGGGGCCGCAGGCCGCCGTGAGGACGACCGCAGCGACGACGCAGGCGAATGACGGGCTCCGCATGGGCCTCTCCCGGGAAAGGTCGGCACACAATGTAGTATTTCACGCCCCGACCAGCGTAGAGGCGTAGCCCGAGCCAGGTTACCTTTCTGTCTTGGCGTCTTCGCAACTTGGCGTCTTGCAACTAGCATGGTGGCTGTAGCTCAATCGGTTAGAGCGCCGGACTGTGGCTCCGGAGGTTGCGGGTTCAATTCCCGTCAGCCACCCTTTCTCAAGTTGCAAAGTTGCGCAGACGGCAAGTTGCGAAGTGGCTTCAAGCTGTTAGTGCAAAGCACGAGCCGGACCCACATCCCCGGCTCGTTTCATTTGGGGGACGTTTTGAGCACCAACAATCGCATCATCCACGTCGAGCATCTCGTCCGCACCTTTGGGACGATCACGGCGGTCAATGACGTCACGTTCGATGTGCGTCCGGGCGAGACATTCGCGTTCCTGGGGCCGAACGGCGCCGGCAAGACGACGACGATCAAGATGCTCACGACGGTGCTGCGGCCCACGAGCGGCACGCTCGAGCTCGACGGCTTGAATCCCGTCACGCAATCGACCGAGGTCCGCAAGCGCTTCGGCGTCGTATTCCAGGATCCGAGTCTGGACAGCGAGCTCACGGCGTGGGAAAACATCGACATCCACGGCGTGCTCTATCACGTGCCGCGCCGGCTGCGGCACGAGCGGGGCGAGACGCTGCTCAAGCTGTTCGAGCTGTGGGACCGAAGGGACGATCTCGTGAAGACGTTTTCCGGCGGCATGCGGCGCCGCCTCGAGATCGCGCGCGGGCTGCTGCACACGCCCAAGGTGCTGTTTCTCGACGAGCCCACGCAGGGGCTCGATCCGCAGAGCCGCAATCAGATGTGGACCATCGTGAAGAATCTGAACGCGACCGAGGGTGTGACGGTGTTTCTCACGACGCACTACATGGACGAGGCCGATCGCGTGGCCGACCGGATCGCGATCATCGATCACGGCAAGATCGTGGCGACCGGCTCCTCGGCGGAGCTCAAGCAGCAGACCAGTACCGATTCGCTCGAGGCGGCGTTCCTCAAACTCACGGGTACCACGATCCGCGACGAGACGTTCAGCGCCGAGGATCGCATGCGGCAAGTGTCGCGCGTCTGGAGGAGATAGGGCATGCGGGTCGTCTACATTCTGTGGTTACGCGAAGTGAAGAAATACCTGCGGTCCAAGCCGCAGATCATCGCGTCGCTCGGCACGCCGCTGATGTACCTCGGCGTCCTCGGCTTCGGGTTGGGGCCGGTGTTTCGCCGCGCGGGGGAGGGGAGTTATCTCCAGTTCGTCGCCCCGGGCGTCATCGGGATGACGGTGCTCTTCACCGCGATGTTTTCCGGCATCGCGATGCTGTGGGATCGGCAATTCGGCTTTCTGAAGGAGACGCTGGTCGCGCCCGTGCCGCGCGTCCAGATCATGATCGGCCGCACCCTCGGCGGGGCGACCGTCGCGGTGATTCAGGGGCTGATCATTTTCGCCGTGACGCTGATCGTCGGCTTCCGGCCGGCGAGCGTGCTGGCCGTGCCGGTGGCGTTTCTGCTCATCGCGTTGATCGCAGTCGTCTTCGCCGCGCTCGCGACCGCGATCGGATCGAGCATCAAGGAGATGCAGGGCTTTCAGATGGTGATGAATTTCCTCGTGATGCCGTTGTGGTTCCTGTCGGGCGCGTTGTACCCGTTGCAGGGCCTGCCTATGGCCTTAGCGGTGCTGACCCGGATCGATCCGCTCACCTATGGCGTTGACGGCGTGCGCGGCACGATGATCGGCGCGACCCATTTCGGCGTGACGCTGGATGTTGCCGTCCTGCTCGGCGTCGGCGTGCTGTTTGTGATCGCGGGCGCGTGGAGGTTTGCGAAGATCGAGGTGTGAGTCGTCCTCACGCCCAATCGGCTGCTCCACAACGCACATCGCTTTGGCAAGGAGTCCTGGAACCTCGACATCACGCTCGTCGGGACGCGGCCTGTTGGCCAATTCGGCCGTGTTGGATGGACCGTGTTCGGAAGTGCCTGTCCCGGACGCGTGACGAACCCGGACGCCAAGTACCCGAGACTGGATCAGACCGATGTCTTCAGTCGGCAGTTCTCGAGCTACTGGATCGAGGATGGCTCGTGCAAGCCGCGGGTCTCGACCTCCGGGACCAGTTCCGCTGCGTGGACGGCGGTTCGTATCCGGCCAGCCGACTGATTAATATCGGCATTATGAGCGCGTTCTAGCGTCGGCAAATCATGCCCTTCCTAAACTCCCTCAAGGCTCGTCAACGAACACTCGCTGGTCTCGCGGTAGCGTTCTGCTGCGGCTGCGACCTGTTTGGGCTGGGTGGTGGATTGAAGCTCGAGCACGGCCCCAATGCATCAGATACGGTTGGCACGAGACTCTATCCGCCTCTGGAGGTTGTGCTGCAGGATTCTCATGGGAAACCGATTTCGGGTGCAACAGTGTACTTC
>DASZNX010000450.1:0-5446 GCA_035551075.1 Gemmatimonadales bacterium
CCGGCCGGTGTATCGGGGCACGCATCGATGCCGTTCAACACGCCATCCTTATCGTCGTCGGCGGGGCAGCCCTTCTTGTCGACTTTCGCGCCCGCTGGTGTGCCGGGACACGCGTCGTCCTTGTCGGCCACGCCGTCATGATCTTCATCACCCGACGGAGCGCTCTTGGCGCCGCCGGCCTGGAAAAACGACAGTCCCGCGGAGCCGACGATGTGCGTGACGCTGCCCGTTGCGAGGGTGCTCTTCGTCTGCGGTGTATAGATGCCGCGCCCATCAAACCGGAGCGCGACACGCGAGCTGATATAAAACTTGACGCCCGCTCCGCCATGGAAGCCGCCGTCCGTGAAGTTGTACGGAGCCGCGTTACCAAAATCGAGCCGGGAGTATCCGCCCAGAACGAAGAGCGACATCCGGTCCTTGTTGAAGGGATAGGCAATGAGGCTCGCCGCTCCTATCACCGGTGAGAGCTCGCCCGACGTAACGCCCGTCTTCGGCGATTGAAACAGCGCCTCGACTTCGAGGCTGAGCTTGGGATTCAGTGCGTATGCGAAGCGCGCACCGCCACCGGGTTCGTTGTCGAGCCCGGTGAAGGTCTTGTCGTATTTCGTGAATGACCCGAACAACCCCACCTCGTAGCGACGCGCGTATTGCGCCGCCGCCGGTGAGGCAGCCAGGCCGGTCATGACCGCCATCAGGAATACCGTCGCGAGTTTCCGCACGAGTGTGTCCTCCAGCTCAGTTGAGCTTCCGCAGCTCCACGCGACGGTTCAGCGCACGGCCGTCAGGTGTCGTATTCGGCGCCACAGGCTGTGAGGGGCCGTAGCCCTTCGCGGTCATGCGCTCGGGCGCCACGCCTTTGCTCATGAGGTAACCGCGCACCGCATCCGCGCGGGCCTGGGACAGGCGCGTGTTGGTTGCCGCCGATCCCGTGTTGTCGGTGTGGCCGCCGATCTCGATCTGAATGTCGGGGTTCGCGACGAGCGATGTCGCGACCAGGTCGAGGATTGTGTAAGAATCGGGCTTCAGCGTGGCGCGGCCCGGCTCGAACGTCACGCCGCGCAGCACCACCGCGGTTTTCGCTTCCGGGAAGAGAATCGGGCAACCGACCGAATCGACGCGCGTACCGGCCGCCGTACCCGGGCATTTGTCCTTCTTGTCGTCCACGCCGTCGCCGTCCGTATCAATGACGCGCTGGCAGCCCGCCGAATCGACTTCGATGCCGCTGGGAGTGTTGGGACACTTGTCGATACCGTCCGGAACGCCGTCGTGATCGCTGTCGATGAGGCAGCCCGTCGCGTCGACATGAACTCCACCCGCCGTCGAAGTGCCGGGACACTTGTCGATGCCATCATAGACGCCATCGCCGTCGGAATCCTTCGGGCAACCGCGGGCATCGACCTCCGCGCCCTCGGGCGTATTGGGACACGCGTCAATACCGTTCAAGACGCCGTCATGGTCGGTATCGCTCGGGCAGCCCTTCGCATCGACCGTCGCGCCCGCCGGCGTCTTCGGACAGGCATCCTTCTTGTCGTCGACGCCGTCGCCGTCCGCATCGTGGAATGCGCCAGGACCGGTGAAGATCGCGAGACCCGCGGAAGCGACGATGTGCCCCGCCCAGCCGCCACCGGTGTGATTCGTGTTGGGCGAGTACAGGGCGCGGCCTTCGAGTCGAATCGCCGTGCGTTCATTGAGGAAGATGCGGTCGCCGATACCACCGTGGACCGCGTTGTCGTCGAAGCTGTAGGCGGCGTTGTCGGTAAAGCTGAGACGCGAGTAGCCGCCGAGAAGGTAGAACAGGTTTTTCGGGCTGCCGAAGTTGAAGACGATGCTCCCACCGCCGAGGCTGAGCGTCGCCGGACCACCGCCGGAGGTTGGGGAAGGCTGTTGATACCCCACGTCGAACTCGAACCCCACCGTCGGGCTGAAGAAGTAGCCCAGCCGCCCACCGCCACCGATCTGATTATCCAGCATGAACGCCTGATCGTAGCGCGTGAACGATCCAAACGCTCCGAATTCGAATTGATGTGTGTGCTGGGCCGTGCAGAGAGCGGGAAGGACAAGGAGGCAGAGCACCAGCAGCATCATTCGTGGGCGCATATATCTCCCCGGGTTAGCGGCACTACACGGTAATAATCGGCCTCTCGTTCAGAAACCCCACGCGCAGCTGCGGCGCGTCTGCGTGACCAAATCGAGCCCGCCAACCACCAGCCCGTGGGCGGTTCCGTCGCTGTCCCGCCAACTGACTCCAGCCGGCCCGATCAGGGTTCCGGCTGTGGCCGACAGGCACGTGAGATTCGCGATCTGATTCGTGCCGACCGGGCCCGCGAACGCACTCAATGCAGTATCGGTGACCGTCGCCGCGATCGTCTCGGCGGCATTGCTCGCGGCGCCGGCGTACATCCCACCGACCGCCAGCGCTACCGGACCGAGATCGAGCAATGCAAACTGCGAGCGACCGTCAGGCAGCAGACCGCCTGCGGTCACCCATGCACCGGTGAAGAATCCCGATTGCAGGCTCACCGCCGCTGTATCCCCCGTCACAAGCCGGGCTTGGGAGGGGTCCGTGCCCCCTCCCACAGGCACGGCGCCCGCCACACCACCCACCGCAGCCACCCACTCGTCCCGGCCGACACCCCCGCCATATGCCCGCGGACCCAGTAATGAAGGCGCCACGTACCAACCATCGATGTGCCCGTCCGTGCCAATCCGCCCCACAAAAACGCTGGTTTGTAGGTTGCCAAGCGCGTCGGTCCCGCCGATGACGTAGATCCGGCCGCGGCGCACGATGGCGATCGCGCCCGCCCGCGGCGCCGGTAGAGGCTCGAGGAATACGAATCGCGCGCTCACGCTATCCAGTGTCACGTCCGCGCCCAGCACCGACGCCTGGGCCAGTCCTGCGCGGTCGACGCCGCCGATCACGTACATGGCCATGCCTGGAAACCGTGAGTTGTATGGGGTGGCGACCGCGGTTGCCGCGAAGGCGCGGGGGACTGGAAGCACCCGGCTGCGTATCGGATCGGACGTATCGGTCTGGCGGATCCAGGGCTCTATCGCCCCTGCCCCGCCGGTGATCACGCGAGCCAGATACACGCCCGAATCGGGCGTCATCGATGGCGGCTCCGCGCCGCCCGCGGCGTAGAGCGTCGTCCGCTGTTCACCACTGCTGGGTACGGTGGCGGCGGTCAGCGCAATCCCGGACGTCGAACCCGGGTACGCCTCGCGCGCGACCCATTCCAGCGAGCCGGTATCGAATGATGGGCGAGGCAGAATGTGCAGTGTCGCGATGATCTCGGTTCCTGCCGCGGTAATGACGTCGAGCGCCTCGCGACCGAGCGCCGCGGAATCGGGAACAGCGGTGGTGATTGTGAACGGCGTCCAATCCGAATCGGCGACGCTGCCTTCGACAAAACCTCCGCCGATGCGCGTGAACCGCACCGTTCCGCGATCCGTGCCGAAGCCCGACCCTTCTATCACCATGCGCTCACCGCGCGAGACAAGCGGTTCAATCGCGCCCGCGACGTAATCGATCGCCGGCGCCGGTGGGTTGCTCGACGTGTGATTGCCGCACCCCCACCCCCACGCGACGCCTGCCGCGACGAGAACGGCGATAGTCGCGGTGCGCAGGTTACGGATGACCGTTCTCTCCGCGGATGAAGCGAAGGGCCTGCGACAACTGCTCCGCGAGCGCCGAGAGCTGAGTCGCGCCGCGAGCCAGATCCTGAATTGCGCGAAGCTGCTCGGCGGCAGCGGCGGCCACCGCTTCGGTTTCCTGGGTCGACGCCTGCGCGCCGCCACGCGCCTGCTCCAGGCTTTCCGTGATTTTCGCCGCCAGCTCGGCGCTGTGCCGTCCGATCTCGGCGACCTGTTTGCCGGCGCGCGCCGTTTCTGCCGCCGCAGCCGTGATGCGGTCGAGATCCTGCACCCACGCCGCGGAATTCTGGACGACCTGTCCGAGATCGCCGCGAATCCGATCGATCAGCTGAGCGGCCCGATCCAGCGCCCGTCTGGTGTCCTGTACCGACTTTCCAACATTGCGCGCTTCGCGACCGCTCACCTCCGCGAGCTTATGCACCTCGTCGGCCACGACGCCGAAGCCGCGGCCATGAATGCCGGCGCGAGCCGCTTCGATCGTCGCATTGAGCGCGAGCAGGTTGGTTTGGTTCGCCACGAACCCGATGGTTTCCGAGAACTTCTCGACTTGTGCCGCGACCTCGCGCAGGCGGCCCACCTCGGCCGCGCTTTCCTCTGTCGTGGCGCCGAGATCGGTCAACTGGCGGACCGCGTTCTGCGTGCCTGCCCGCACGCGGTCGGCAATCTTTTCCATCTGCGAACCGGCTTCGCGGGTGTGATCGCCTGCCGCAGCGAGCTGAGCCGCGCTGTCTTTGAGCTGCCCCGCTTCGCGCGTCGCGGTGCTCACAAGTGTGGCGGCCTGTCCGGCGCCGTGACTGGCGCGCTGCGCGGACGCGGCGACTTCCTGGCTCGACGCCTGAATCTCCTCGGTGGTCGCCGTTAGTGTCTGCACGTACTGCGTGGTTTGATCGGAGGCCCCCGTGACGGGTCGCAGGGAGCCGTCGATCGCTACCATCAGCGCAAGCTGTGGGGCCAGCAATTCCAGCAGATCGCCATCCGATTCCCGGTACATCGCGGGGTCTGAGTGACGCACGCTCCACACGCCAACGAGATTGCCGCCGTGATAGAGCGGGACGAGCAGCTCCGATCCTGGCGTCTCCGCGCTCGGCACCACTACCTGATCTCTCGCCAAGCCATGTGCGACGACAGGCCGTTTCAGGCGGACTGCGTCGCCGGTGAGTCCGGCGTCCGAGTCGAAGCGAAACCGCGCTCCCTGGGTCGCGGCAGTATCGGCGATGAGCTCCATCTGATGCGTGCGCGGGTCGTACCGGGCAAAACCCATGTGCTCCCAGGGGACCAGCTGGCGCGTCAGCTGTTGCACTCGCTCGAAGCTGCGGCTCAGGGTGAGCTCTGCCACGATCACCTGTGCGAGCCGCTGAATGAGATTGAGCTCGTCCGCCCGCACGCCCAGCTGCAATACGTACAGGCTGCCGGCGGTTGTGAGGCCGAGCAGAAGCGCAAGGAGGATGCGTGGTCCGATCGGCATGGTGGCATGGACCAACCCAAGCCACGCCAGGGCGAAGGCGGCCGAGACAAGGTAAACGATCGATTCCCAGCGCAGCGTGAGGCGTGCGTCAACCCACGCGATGGTCTGGCCCAGTGCGAGCTCGAGATAGAACGTGCCGTTGATCAGGATGGGGAGCAGGACGACGGTCGCCGCCAGCGGCAGGAGATTGTCGAGTGCGAGCGCGTCGGCACCCGTTGTTCCCCCGATGCGCGCATACATCAGCCCAACCAGGGTCGCGCCCATCGTCAGGTGCGCGGCGTTCACGACAGCCGCGCGCAGCGGTAGCCGGCGCAGCAGCAAGTCTCCGAC
>DASZNX010000451.1:0-3371 GCA_035551075.1 Gemmatimonadales bacterium
GCCTTCGACCACAGCCGCCTTGCCGGCCAACGCCTGCTCGAGCGTCTGTCCTTTGCCAAGCGCCACGCCGAGGGTGCGATTGCGCGAGAGGGCGCCGGTTGCCGTGAGTATGAGGTCGCCCATCCCCGCGAGGCCTGCGAAGGTCATCGGCTGCGCGCCGAGCGCCACACCCAGACGCGTGATTTCCGCCAGTCCGCGGGTGATCAACGCAGCGCGTGGGTTATAGCCCAAGCCGAGGCCTTCCAGGATGCCCGCCGCCACGGCGATCACGTTCTTGAGCGCACCGGCCAGCTCGACGCCGACCACGTCGGTATGCGAGTAAACGCGGAAGTAGTTGGTGGAAAAGACCCGCTGCGTGCGTTGCGCGACGTCGTGAACGGTTGCAGCGGCCACAACAGCGGTTGGCTGGCGTTGAAACACCTCAGCAGCGAAGGACGGGCCGGAGAGCACGGAGACCGCCGTACCTGGTGGCAGAACCTCACCCAGGACACAGGACGGCCGTTCCAATCGATCGGGATCGAGTCCCTTGGAGACACTGACGACCAGCGGCTTGCCGTCATCCAGTGCCGCGGCGGCCTCCGACATGACCGATCGCACCGCGTGCGATGGCGCGGCGCACACCACGGTCTCCGCGCCGCGCAGCGCCGTGTCGAGATCCGCCTCGGCACGTAACGCGGAGGCCAGCTCCGCGCCGGGGAGGAACATATCATTGCGGTGGCGATGGTTTACGCTCTCGATCACTTCCGATTCGCGCGCCCAGAGCGTGACGCGCTCACCTTTGCGGGCGAGCAAATCGGCGAGTGTTGTGCCCCAGGCACCACCACCGATGACGGCGACTCTCATGTCGGGCCGATGGGCGGACGGGCGGACCGGCTGCCACGCGTGCGAAAGCGATTCTCGGTGCCCGCAAGCAATCGCCCGATGTTCTTGCGGTGCGCGAAAATGATGAGCGCGACCAGCGCGACGCTGGCCCAAAACACGTGCGGTAAGTCGGGTTGCAGGAGTGAGACCGTAACCGGGACAGTGAGCACGGCGACAATGGAACTGAGCGAGACGTAACCGGTCAGCCAGAGACAGAAACCCCACACACCAAGTGCCAGGAGCACGGACAGGGGCGCGAGCGCGAGGAACATTCCCGCCGCGGTCGCGACGCCCTTGCCGCCCTTGAATCGGACGTAGGGTGAGAACATGTGGCCAAGCACAGCCGCCCCACCGGCAGCGACGGACAGCCAAACCGGATGCGAGAACACCAACACCGGAATCGCGCCTTTCGCGATGTCGACCAGCGCGACTGGAATCGCGTACTTCCAGCCGAGGATGCGGTAGACGTTCGTGGCGCCGAGGTTCTTGGAGCCGTGCTCGCGCAGGTCGATTCCGCGCCCCAGTTTGCCGGCGATGTAACTGGTCGGCGTGGCGCCGATGAGATACGAGACGAGAATCGCGAGGATGACGTTCAGCGACGGCCTCGCTTGCGCCGAAACTTGATCGTCAGCGGCGCCCCGGTGAACTCCCACGCCTCACGAAAACCGTTGTGTAAGTAGCGTGTGTAGGACTCCGGAATCGCCTCGGGACGATTGGCCACGACGGCAA
The DNA here is from genome assembly GCA_035551075.1 of Gemmatimonadales bacterium. Classification (GTDB taxonomy): domain Bacteria; phylum Gemmatimonadota; class Gemmatimonadetes; order Gemmatimonadales; family GWC2-71-9; genus 20CM-2-65-7. The sequence goes on from DASZNX010000451.1 coordinate 1,591, forward strand.
AGCGCGGTGGCGCCGTGCCGACTTGCGTCGCGTAGAACAGCCGGACCGATTCGCCCACCGGCTGCGGCGGTTGTTGCCGCGCCAGCAGCTCCTCGAGGACGCGGTTCACTTCCGCCGTCGGCACGCGCTTGTTCCGCTCGTCGGCCACAGTCACGATGGCATCGAGCAGCTTGGTGACCCGCTGGCCCGTTTTCGCCGACACATAAAAAAAGGGGACGAATTCGAGAAAGGGCGCGCGCGCCTTGATCTCCCGCTCACCGCGCACCGCCGTGTTCGTCTCCTTCTCTTCGATCAAGTCCCATTTGTTCACGGCGATGATGACGCCTGCTCCGCGCTCCCAGGCTTCATTGGCGATCTTGAGGTCCTGCGCGTGCATGCCGTCTTTGGCGTCGACCACCAGCAGGCACACGTCGGCGCGCTCCATCGCCCGCGACGTCCGCAGCGTGGAATAGAACTCGAGATCCTCCTCGACCTTGCTGCGCTTGCGCAGCCCGGCCGTATCGATGAAAACGAGCGTCTTCCCCTGGTATGGCAGCGGCGTATCGATGGCGTCGCGCGTGGTGCCCGGCTCCTCGGCCACAATCAGGCGTTCCTGCCCCAGCAGCCGGTTGACAAGGCTCGATTTCCCCACGTTCGGACGTCCGACCACGGCAACGTGGATCTCCCCTTCTTCCCCGCTCTCCGTGTCACGGAGCGGTGGCAACATCGCGGCGCCTTTGTCCAACAGGTCGCCGCTGTTCTTCCCCACCGCGGCGGAAACGGGGAACGGGTCGCCCAGCCCGAGCTCGTAAAACGTGAGATGGCGCGTCTCCTCGGGGAGCTTGTCCGCCTTGTTGACCACGAGAAGCACCGGTCGCCTGGCTTTGCGCAGGTACTGCGCGATCTCGAGATCCATCGGGTGAATGCCGGCGTCCACATCCACCACGAATAGCAGCACGTCACTGCCCGCGACGGCTTGCTCCACCTGCGCGCGAATCGCTTTGTTGAGGGGATCGGTAGAGCCCGGCACCAGCCCGCCGGTATCGACGAGCCAGAATCGGCGCCCATTCCACTCGGCGGCCGCGAAGTGGCGGTCGCGCGTGACCCCGGGCTGCGCGTCCACGATTGCCTGCCGGCGTCCGATGATGCGGTTGAACAACGTCGACTTGCCGACGTTGGGGCGGCCGATGATCGCTACGGTGGGGACTGTCACGCGGCAACTTCCTCTTCGACCAGCGCATCAGCGAAGTCATACGAAAGCTTGATCGGCATCGGCAATTGTGCAGCAAGCTCGTGGGCTTCGATATCATCCATGAAAAGCAGATCGTCGTTTACGGATTCCGCGGGCAGCAGCGCGAGATCGAGATCGCGGCGGTCGTGCAGAGCCTCCAGAATGGCTTTGCCCGGCAGCAGCCCCGCCGTCGTCACGGTCTTCCCGAAGAGCGTGTTCTCCAGCGCGAGGATGTCAAAATGCGCGCCGGTTGCGGTCTCCAGGTCCGCGATCACCTGCGGCATGAGCGGTGCCATCGCGATCCCGGTGACCACACCGATCCGTTTGCCGCGCCAGTTCCCCTGCGCCAGCGCCGAACGCGCCCCGGCGATCCGCGTTTGGAGATAGCGGACCGATCCGACGCCGTTCTCGCGCTGCTCGAAGTCCCCGTACCACTCGGCGGGCGGTAGCGGCATTTCCGCCTGGAGATAGAGGTCGTCCGCACCGTAGCACCACGGTGTCCCGCGATCCGCGACCGCGCGTGCCGCAAACTGGTCTACAAGCTCGAGGGCCGCGCGACACTCCTCACGGG
>DASZNX010000452.1:0-5689 GCA_035551075.1 Gemmatimonadales bacterium
AGCAAGAGGTGCGCGTAGTCGTGATGGATGTCGGCATTGCTCGGATTCAGGTCGAGAGCGCGCCGGAAGTACTGTTCGGCGCCGGCCCAATCCCAGTCGCGGTGCAGCTTGACGAGGGCGAGCGATCCATACGCCGACGCCAGGCTCGGATCCTTGTCGACGGCTTTCGTCGCCGCTTGCTCCATCCGTTCGAATGCCTCGCGCGGCGGGAGATCTCCAAAGAACGCGATGAAGTAATAGGTGCGCGCCAGCGCGGCGTACGCCAACGCGTGATCGGGATCCAGCCGCACGGCCGCTTCGAGTGCTCGGGCGCTCTGTTTCATATCGCCCATGCCATAGTAATAGATCCCACGCATATATTCTTCTTGTGCCTGAGGATTGGCGGTAGCGGTCGCGGCGCTGTGCCAGAACGCGAGCTTCACGCCGATCTGTGCGGCGATCGCCTCAGCCACCCTCTGCTGCAGCGCCAGCACGTGGGACAGATCACCCTCAAAGCTGTTGGCCCAGACATGCTCATCGGTCGGTGCCTTGATGAGCTGCGCGTTGATCCGCACCCGCTGACCTTCGCGCATTACCGATCCTTCAATCACCAAGTCGACATGCAGCGCACGACCAATGTCGGGTATGGACGTGTCGCCACTCCGGAAACGCAGCGTCGACGTACGCGAGGTCACCCGCAGGTACGGCGTACGCGCGAGGTGCGTGATCAGGAGATCGGTCATTCCGTCGGCGAAGTAACTTTGCGCGGGGTCCGCGGAGAGATTCGCGAGCGGCAGGACCGCAAGCGACTGCACCTTCGCGCCGCCAGAGGAGGAAGAGGGGGAACTAGTGCGCCACAGCGTGCTCGCGACTCCAACGATCAGCAGCGCCGCGGCCACTGCGGCGCCGATCGCCAGCCCGCGGCGGCGGCGGCTGGGCGGCGGCGTGAGAGCTTCGCGGGACGTGGCGACACAGGCGAGCGCTTCAGCGAGCTGCACCGCGTTCGGGTAGCGGTCGGCGGGAACCTTGGCAAGGGCGCGGCAAACGATCGCGTCCAGCCCGCAGGAGACCGTCGGGCGAAGGACCGTCAGTCGCGGCGGCGCAGTCGCGAGATGCTGGTGAACCACGCTCTCAGCCGTCGGGCCGGTAAACGGCGGCTCGCCGGCGAGCATCTCGTACAGCACGCACCCCAGGCTGTAGATGTCCGCGCGGCCGTCCAGTTGCCCGCGTCCCGACGCTTGCTCGGGGCTCATGTACAGCGGCGTTCCCACCGACACACCCGTCGCGGTCAGCTTCTCGCCACCGGCGGCGTCGATGCCGCGCGCAATCCCGAAATCGCTCACCACCGCTTGCCCGGCGACGAGCAGGATATTCTCGGGCTTGATATCGCGATGCACGATATCATGGCTGTGCGCATACGCGAGCGCGCTGGCCACGTCCCGGGCGATCTGGATGGCCTCGTCGACCGGAAGTTGCTTCTCCCGGTTTAGCCGGTCCCGGAGCGTCTCGCCCTCGACATAGGGCATCACGAAGTACAGGAGCCCGGCGGCCTCTCCCGAATCGTGAATCGGCAGGATGTGGGGGTGTGTGAGCTGCGCCGCGATCTCGATTTCGCGCAAGAACCGCTCGGGTCCGAGTGCGACTGCCAGCTCCGGTCGCAGCACCTTGAGCGCGACCGCGCGGTGATGTTTGAGGTCGCGAGCCAGATAGACGGTGGCCATTCCGCCGCGACCGAGCTCGCGCTCGATCGCGTACTGGCCGCTCAGGCCTTCACGAAGACGTGAATCCAAATCGCTCACCGACCTAGACTACCGCTACGGGTGGCAGTAGTACAGCCCCTTCAAGACGCGAGCCTCGGCTGTCGATTAGCCTTCCTGTCGTTCGTCGTAGAGGTAGACCATTCAGGAGGGGCTGATGGCCCGAGTGCGCGTACACAACTTCTCGATCTCGCTCGACGGGTACGGCGCAGGGCCGCGTCAGAGCCGCGAGCAGCCCCTCGGCGCTGGCGGCGAAGCTCTGCACGACTGGTTTGTAGTCACTCGCACGTTCCAGAAAATGCAGGGTAAGTCAGGCGGCACGACCGGGGTCGATGACGATTTCGCGGCCCGGAGCCAGGGCATCGGCGCCTGGATCATCGGCCGCAACATGTTCGCGCCGAGCCGTGGCCCCTGGCCGGATGACGGGTGGCGTGGCTGGTGGGGCAAGAATCCGCCCTATCACGCACCGGTGTTCGTGCTGACGCACCACGACCGTCCGCCGATCGAGATGGAAGGTGGCACGGTCTTCCATTTTGTCACGGGCGGCATCCGTGAGGCGTTGGACCGCGCGACCACCGCGGCTCGTGCGAAGGACATTCAGGTGGTGGGTGGGGTCTCGACGATCCGCCAATATCTCGAGGCGCGACTCATCGATGAGCTGCACGTGGCGATTGCGCCGATACTGTTGGGGTCCGGCGAGCACCTCTTCCACGGCCTCGACCTTGCGGCGCTGGGCTATACCTGCACCACTCATGTGCCGACGGCCGCTGCGACCCATTTCGTACTGACGAGAGCCTAGTTGGCCGCCGCTTTTGTCACAAAACCAAATCGGCGAGCCCAATGGCTCGCCGATTTGAGTCGGGACGGCGGGATTTGAACCCGCGACCCCCTGAACCCCATGGAGTCGATTTGTCGGGGGAGTCACGACAGAATGTAGCAACTACGCGATGTTCTGGGCATCGGTGTTGTGAGTCGGACCCCGAAGATCGACCGGGAATTGCAGCAGAATCAGAACAAAACTCACAACAGGGTTGAGCACAAAAAACGAGTCGGCCCCCCTGGTTTGCTCAGGGAGCGGACCTAACTCCGCAATGCTAAGCCGAATGTCGGGAAAGCAAACGGCCGGAGCATGCGCCCCGGCCGTCGCCTATCACCCACCACCCGACCAGGGCCTACGTGCCGTAGACCTGGAACTCCCACAGCGAATAGCCGTATGGCGTGGCTCGCTGCGTCCCGTACATACGCACGTAGCGTCCGCTGCCGGAGATGTTCAGGGTCTGGACTCCGCCCGTGCCAGTCGTCGTGGAGAAGATCGTCGTCCAATTCGTCGCGTCGTTGGATGTCTGGATCTGGAAGGCCTTACCATAGGCCGCTTCCCAGTTCAGCACCACTTTGCTGATCGTGTGCGTGGCGCTGAGGTCGACGTAGATCCACTGCGGATCGCTGAACGCGCTCGACCAGCGCGTGCCCGTATTCCCGTCGACGGCGTTCGACGCCGGGAACGACGCGTTCTCCAGCGAGGATGCCGTTGCCGGATGCCCCTGCGAGAGCAGCGTGCCGCCGCCTGACGTTGGCGTCCCGTACACCTGGAACTCGAAGAGCGAGTACCCATACGGCGTTCCGCGCTGCGTGCCGTACATCCGGATGTAGCGGCCCGTTCCGCTCAGTCCCGTGAGGTCGTCGATCGCGCCGTTGCCGGTGGTCGTGGAAAAGATCGTCGTCCAGGTGCTCGCATCGTTCGAGACCTGGATCTGGTACGCCTTTCCGTACGCGGCCTCCCAGTTGAGCGTCACGTGGTTGATGCTGTACGTCTGGCCGAGGTCGATCTGGATCCACTGCGGATCGCTGAACGCGCTCGACCAGCGCGTGCCGGTGTTCCCGTCGACGGCGTTCGACGCCGGGAACGTCGCGTTCTCCAGCGACGACGCGGTCGCCGGCTTGTTCAGGGCGATGTTCGTTCCGCTCGACGTCGCGCCCTTGTTGTAGACGGCGACATAGGCGACGTGCATCGCGCCGTCCGAAACGGTGGCGGTCGTCGGCGTCGTGCCCCCGTGCACGCCGTTCGGGAAGCCACCGCCCATCGCGAGATCGTAGATGATGAAGAACGGGTGGTCGACCGCGTTCGCCCAGGTCGTCGCATCGACCTGTGTCGCGTTGATCGTGAAGTAATTGACGCCATCCAGGTACCAGCGAATCTGTTCCGGCGAGACGGAGCGGTCGATCTGGACGCCGTACGTGTGGTATGCGGTCTGGCAGCCGGAGCAGGCGTGCGGGCCGGACCCGATCCCACTCGTCTCGTTGCAGGGACCGCCCGGCGATGTGCCGCAGTGCAACGTCCCATACACGACCGACTGGGCGTTGACGTCCTCGAGGATGTCGACCTCTCCCACACTCGGCCACGTGCCGCCGCTGCGCAGCGCGGCGCCGAGCATCCAGAACGCGGGCCAGTAACCGAGCCCGTTCGAGGTCGTGAGGTTCGCGTCGGGCTGCTGGATCGACGACTGCATCAGGACGACGCCGCCGGGCGCTGCGCCAAAGTCGGCGCGTTGCGTCTCGACACGTCCGGAGGTCCAACCGCTCGTGGGGTTGGTGCCGGTGTGGATCGCCTTGATGACCAGCTCTCCGGTGCCGTCCATGAAGACGTTGGCCGTGCTGTTCGTCATCGTCTCGATCTCGCCCGTGCCGAAGTTGCTCCCCGGCCCCGTGTCGTACTTCCAGTCGGCCGTGTTGAGGCCCGTGTTCGCGCCGCCGGTGAAGTCGTCGCTCCAGGTGAGCGTGAATCCCGCGGGCGGCGCGGGTACGCCGGCCGGCGCCGCCGCCGCCGCGAGGGGAGCGCTCCTGGAGTTGGGTAGCGGATTCACGCTCCGGGCGGCATCTGAACAGCCGGCGACGCCGAGCGCGAACAGCACGAGTAGGCGTTTCATGGGACCTCCCATGGTTGGCCAACCGGGCCGACGACGCGCGTCTTGACAGGCTTCGGCCGGGGCGCCGCGACCCCTTGTCTAGAACATGGCTGGGCTGACCTCCCGTGTCCCGGTGGGGTCGCCCTCCAGAAGACTCTCTCCAGTGATCACGATGCAAAAACGTCCTGACCACGGCAAGCCTCGGGCGACGCTCGTGACCCGCGGTCGCTATGGTCGCTCGTTGGATGTGTCGCTCTCGCCAACCGTGGTCGCTATGGCGCTGAGCGAGCCGAACAAAAATGCGTGACGCGGCGCTTGCGTCCGGTTAAGCGCCCGCCGCGACCCCCTGATCGGGATCAGGGGGCTGGCAAAACGGCACCACAAACAGCACCACCCTTTCTTGAAGCACAAAGCACCGCCGGCGGAGTCGCCAACGGTGCCTTGAGTTACCTCAGTCGGGACGGCGGGATTTGAACCTGCGACCCCCTGAACCCCATGCGCCGATTTAGTCGCGAGAGTCACGACAATTTGTCGTAATCACGCGATGTTCTGGGCATCGGTGTTGTGACTCGAAAACCGAAAATCGACGGCAATTGAACCAGAATCATAACAAGACTCACAACGCGCGGCCCCCTGAAGCTCATCAGGGGGCCGACCCTTAGCGAGTCGTTGACATCGGATCAGGCCGCGCTATCTCCTGCAAAGACTCATCAATCTGAGTGAGTACGCGAGCATCCGCTTCAATCTTCTTACGTTCCTCAAGTGCTGCGATCGACGCCGGGATCTTCGCTACCGCCATGTCCCGCGCGGCGACCATTCTGTCCGCGGGATCATTCGAGTTGAGCAGTGGAGTTAGCAACCGAACGAGCTCGGCCGCGTTGGCATGTGGCACAAACCTCGACATGAAAACTTGAATACTAAGGGCGCGACTCGCCGACGCCCGCACTTGTCGACTGGGATCGCTCAGATAGCGTTTGGCGATGTCCCAGCTCCCCGGAAGATGGGATCCTGAAGCCAGACTGATTGCTTGCGACTTCTCGTCGTCGGTAC
>DASZNX010000453.1:0-6567 GCA_035551075.1 Gemmatimonadales bacterium
GGTCGGCCGGCCGATGCTCGGGCGGGACGCGTTCCAGGAAACGGACGTTGTCGGTGTGACGCTGCCGGTCACCAAACACAACGTGCTCGTCCGCGATGTGGAAGAGCTCGCCGATGACCTCCGTGATGCCATGGCGATTGCGATGGAAGGGCGGCCGGGTCCGGTGCTGGTCGACGTGCCGAAGGATGTGCAGAACCAAAAAGCAGAGTACCGCACGCGGACACATCCATCACGTCGGAGCGCAGAGCGCAAAGTGCCGCGCGAGCTCCCAGGCGAGGCGACGCTCGGCGAAGTGGCGAACCTGATTGCGCGGGCCGAGCGGCCGCTGCTCATGATCGGGCACGGCGTCATCGTCAGCAAGGCGTACACCGAAGTCCGCCAGCTCGCCGAGCGAACCGGCATGCCGGTGATAACCACGCTGCTCGGCATTAGCGCCTTCCCGCAGGCGCATGAGCTGTTTCTCGGCATGCCGGGAATGCACGGCGAAGTGCATGTGAACAAGGCGATCCAGGCAGCCGATTTGATCATCGGGATCGGCATGCGGTTCGACGATCGCGTGACCGGCAATACGGCGACGTTCGCGCCCCGAGCCAGGATCGTGCACATCGACATCGACGCCGCGGCAATCGGCCGCAACGTGCCGGTCGCCGTCGCCATGGTCGGAGACGCCCGGTTGATCCTCGAACGATTGCTGAACGTGGTGGCGCCGCGCGAATGTCTCAGCTGGCGCAAGGAGATCGCCGCGCTGAACCGGCATCGGGAGGAGACGTTCGCCGGCGGATTGTCGCCCGACGCAATTCTGTCAGCGCTCGCGGAGGTCACCGGCGGGTGGTGCACCATCGTCTCGGACGTGGGACAACATCAGATGTGGGTCGCGCAGCGCTACCCGTTCCAGCGGCCCAATACGCACATCACATCGGGCGGCCTGGGGGCGATGGGCTTTGCGGTGCCCGCCGCGATGGGCGTGCGTCTCGCGCGGCCCGCAGAGCCCGTCTGGGCGATTTCCGGCGACGGCGGATTTCAGATGAACATGGCCGAGATCGCGACGATGGTGCAGGAAGGTCTCGAGGTGAAGCTCGCGATCTTCAATAACGGTTACCTCGGCATGGTGCGGCAATGGCAGCAGTTCTTCCACGGCGGCCGCTACTCCAACACCCCGATCTGGAGTCCCGATTATGTGAAGCTCGCCGAGGCGTACGGGATTCCGGGGTGGCGCGTGAAGCAGGCGAGCGAGGTGACCGACGCGCTGCGTCAAGCCAATGAAACTCCCGGCCCGACGCTGGTCGAGCTGGTGATCGAGCAGGAGGCCAACGTTTTCCCGATGATCGTTCCGGGCGGCTCGCTGTCGGAGCCGCTGGAGACGGCGCCGGTATGAACCTGCCCCGCACGCTGAGCGTGCTCATGGCCAGCGACCTCCTCACGCTCAGTCGCGCGTGCGGCGTGCTGAGGCGGCGCAATCTGCCGATCCGGGCGCTGGCCGTGGATTCCCACGGGCCGCCGGGCGTGTGGCGGATGTCGTGCGAGATCGATGCGGACGACGCGACGGTCCAAAGCCTTGTTCTGCAACTGCAAAACGTGGTGGGCGTTCGAAAGGCCACCGCAACTTCTTTCTCTCCTGGAGCAACCATGAGCTCATCAGTGCGCGTCTATTACGAGGCGGATACCGACCGCGCGCGGCTGCGCGATCGCGTCTTCGCCATCATCGGCTACGGGAGTCAGGGCCACGCCCACGCGCAAAACCTGCGCGACTCGGGCGCGCGCGTGATCGTCGGCCTCAGGCCGAACGGCGCTTCGTGGAAACGGGCGGCCGCGGATGGTCTCGAGGTGCGGCCCGTTGCCGAAGCGGCGAAAGCGGGCGACGTGATCATGATCCTTGTACCCGATCAGGAGCAGCGCGCGCTGTACGAAGCGGCCATCGCCCCGACACTGGGCCCGGGTAAGACCCTGATGTTCGCCCACGGCTTCAACATCCATTTCGGCGAGATCGTGCCGCCGCCCGCGGTCGATGTCTCGATGATCGCGCCGAAGTCGCCTGGGCATCTGGTACGGAGCGAGTACCAGGCGGGCCGCGGAGTCCCTGGGCTCGTCGCCGTCCATCAGGACGCAAGCGGCAAGGCGCTCGCGAATGCGCTCGCGTATGCGACCGGTATCGGCTGCTCCCGCGCGGGCGTGATCGCCACCACGTTCGCGGAAGAAACGGAAACCGATCTGTTCGGCGAGCAGGCGGTGCTGTGCGGCGGCGTCACGGCGCTCATTCAGGCGGGTTTCGAGACGCTGACCGAAGCGGGTTACTCACCGGAGATGGCGTATTTCGAGTGCCTCCACGAGCTCAAGCTGATTGTCGACCTGATTTATCGCGGCGGCCTCGGTTTCATGCGGCACTCGATCAGCAATACCGCCGAGTACGGCGATCTCACGCGCGGATCTCGCGTGATCAGCCCGGCGGTGCGGGAGGAGATGCGGCGCCTGTTGCGCGACATCCGCGACGGCACGTTCGCCAAGGAATGGATCGCCGAATCTCGCGCCGGTGCTCCCCGGTTCAATGAGCTGCGGCGCGCGGCCCAGGATCACCCGATCGAACAGGTCGGCGCCCGCTTGCGTGCCATGATGCCGTGGACCGAGGAAGGGAAGGCCGCGCAGGCAGGTCGCGCCAAGCCCAAAGCCGTGCCGGCGACCGATCGGGAGCCCGCCCGCGCGTGATGCAGACACTGTTCGATCGTGTCTGGAACGAGCACGTCGTCCAGGAGCTGGCGGACGGGGTCTCGTTGCTGTACGTCGATCTGCACCTCGTGCACGAAGTGACGTCGCCGCAGGCATTCGCGGGGCTGCGGCGTGAAGGGCGCAAAGTGCGGCGTCCCGAGCGGACGCTCGCGACCGTGGACCACAATGTTCCGACCGGCGACCGCGCGCTGCCGATCGCCGATCCGATCGCGGCTCGGCAAGTGGACGCGCTCGAGACGAACGCGCGCGAGTTCGGCATCGAGCTGTTCGGGCTCTCGTCGGCGGGGCAGGGGATCGTGCATGTCATCGGTCCGGAGCTGGGCGCGACTCAGCCCGGCATGGTGATCGTGTGCGGTGACTCGCATACCTCGACGCATGGCGCGTTCGGCGCCTTTGCGCTCGGCATCGGCACGAGCGAAGTCGAGCATGTGCTGGCGACGCAGTGCCTCGTCCTCTCGAAACCGCGCAATCTCCAGGCGCGGATCACCGGCAGCCGGGCGCCGGGCGTTACGGCGAAGGATCTGATTCTCGCGCTGATCGGCAAGATCGGGACGGCCGGCGCGACGGGGCACGTCATCGAGTACAGCGGCGACGCAATCCGCGCGCTCTCGATGGAAGAGCGGATGACCGTGTGCAACATGTCGATCGAGGCGGGAGCCCGCGCGGGAATGATCGCCCCGGATGATGTGACATTCGCGTATCTCGAAGGCCGCCCCCGCGTGCCGGCGGGAAAGGCGTGGCGAGCTGCTGTCGAGCGCTGGCGCGCGTATCGCTCTGATCCGGGCGCAAGCTACGACGCGCAGGTGACGCTCGATGCGTCGCAGGTTGGCCCGCAGGTGACGTGGGGAACCACGCCGGGCATGGTGGTCGATATCACGGGTCGCGTTCCCGATCCCGCGAGACTCGCGACCGAGAACGAGCGCGAGGCAGCGAGCCGGGCGCTCGAATACATGGGTCTGCGACCCGGCACGCCGCTCGAGGGCATTCCCATCGATCGTGTTTTTCTGGGATCGTGCACCAACGCCCGGATCGAAGACCTGCGCGCGGCGGCCAACGTCGTACGCGGCAAGCATGTCGCGGCGCGCGTGCGCGCGATGGTCGTGCCCGGCTCGCAGCGCGTGAAAGCGCAGGCCGAGCGCGAGGGGTTGGACCGGGTGTTCCGCGAGGCGGGCTTCGAGTGGCGCAACGCAGGTTGCTCGATGTGCCTGGGCATGAATGCGGACGTACTGGGCGCGGGCGAGCGCTGCGCCGCGACGTCGAACCGCAATTTCGAGGGCAGGCAGGGCCGCGGTGGCCGGACGCACCTGATGAGCCCCATTATGGCGGCGGCCGCCGCGATCGAGGGTTGCCTCGTGGACGTGCGCGGATGGTGACGCCGTTCGTCCGCCATCGGGGCAAGGTCGTGGCGCTGCCGCGCGCCAACATCGACACCGATCAGATCATCCCCAAGCAGTTCCTGAAAGGCGTCGAGCGGACCGGCTTTGGGCCGAATCTGTTTTTCGACTGGCGTGCGAATCCGGATTTCGAGCTGAATCGCCCCGCGGCGCAGGGCGCGACGATTCTCGTGACCGGCCCGAATTTCGGCTGCGGCTCATCACGCGAGCACGCCGTCTGGGCGCTGACGCAATACGGTTTTCGCGTGATCATCGCGCCGTCGTTTGCCGACATCTTCCTGGCGAATGCCTATCGCAACGGGCTGCTGCCGGTGCGGCTGCCCGGGCCGGATGTTGACGGGCTGATCCGGAATGCGGCGAGCGGGTCCTACGAAGTTGTGGTGGATCTTCAAGCGCAGCTCGTGTCTGACGACCAGGGTTTTTCCGCCTCATTTACGGCAGATCCTTACGGCCGTGAGCTTATGCTGCGCGGTCTCGACGAAATCGGCCGCACGCTGCTCGAGGAAGCGAGCATCGCGGCCTATGAGCGGAGCCATCAATGAAGACTTTTGACATTGCTGTACTGCCCGGCGACGGGATCGGCCCTGAGGTCATCGCGCAGGCCGTGCGCGTGCTCGAGGCGGTGAGCGAACGTTTCGAGATCGGCTTCCAGTTCGAGACGTTCCCGATCGGCGCGGCTGCCGTCGCCGCGCTGAACGAGCCCTTGCCGCCGGCGACGCGCGACGCCGTGCTCCGCAGCGACGCCGTGTTGCTTGGTGCCGTGGGCGATCCCAAGCTCGACACCGCGCCGCGGGCACTGCGCCCCGAAACCGGCCTCCTCGCGCTCCGCAAGCTACTCGGCGTCTACGCGAACCTGCGGCCGGTTGCGGTGCATCCCGCGCTCGTGAGCGCGTCGCCGTTGAAAGCCGACCGCTTGCGCGGCGTGGATCTGCTCGTCGTCCGGGAATTGACCGGCGGCCTCTATTACGGCGAGCCGCGCGGTCGCCGCGAAGGGGGGGGCACAGTCAACACGCTGAGCGGTGTGCATTACGGTGAGGCGCGCGGGCGCAGGGAAACGAGCGCTATCAACACACTCACCTATACCGCGTCCGAAATCGAGCGCGTGGCGCGGGTCGCGTTCGAGGCAGCGCGCGGCCGGCGGCAACTGGTAACATCGGTGGACAAGGCCAACGTGCTCGAGGTCTCCCAGCTCTGGCGCGAGATCGTGTCGCAAGTTGCGCGCGACTATCCTGACGTGCGGCTCGAGCATTGTTACGTCGACACCGCGGCCATGCGGCTCGTCTCCGATCCCGCCTCGCTCGATGTTGTCCTCACCGAAAACATGTTCGGCGACATTCTCAGCGATGAAGCCGCTGTGCTGGCGGGATCACTCGGCCTGCTGCCGTCGGCCTCGCTCGGGGCTGGTCCCGGTCTCTTCGAGCCGGTGCACGGCTCAGCGCCGCCGCTCGCGGGGCGCGACGTGGCGAACCCCATCGGCGCCATTGCCACGGCCGCCATGCTCCTGCGACACGGGCTCGGCCTTTCCGAGCCGGCGGACGCGATCGACGAGGCGATTGCGGCCGCGCTCTACGCGGGCGCGCGCACGCAGGATCTCGCTACCGCGGGTGAAGCGAGCATCGGCACCGTCGAGATGGGCACCCGCATCGTGGATCTGGTGCTCGCGGAAGCGCTCGAGGGTTTGTCTTGAGCGACAACTTCCGCAGCCGGGCGATCACCCAGGGACTCGAGCGCGCGCCGAACCGCGCCATGTTGCGTGCCGTTGGCTTTGGCGACGCCGACTTCGCGAAACCGATCGTCGGCATCGCCAGCGCATACAGCACGATCACGCCCTGTAACGCCGGTCTCGATCGTCTGGCGCGCCGCGCGGAACAGTCGCTGCGCGGCGCCGGCGTAATGCCGCAGCTCTTTGGCACGATCACGGTCAGCGACGGCATTTCGATGGGCACCGAGGGGATGAAGTACTCGCTCGTGTCGCGCGAGGTCATCGCTGATTCGATCGAGACCGCCTGTGGCGCGCAGCGCATGGACGGCCTGCTGGCGATCGGCGGGTGCGACAAGAACATGCCGGGCGCCTTGATCGCCATCGCGCGCCTCGATATCCCGGCGATTTTCGTCTACGGCGGCACGATCAAGCCCGGACATTTTGGCGGCCGCGATCTCACGGTCGTCAGCGTGTTCGAAGCGGTGGGCGCCGCCGGCGCGGGGCGAATGCCGCAGAGTGAGCTGCTCGAAATCGAGCGGCGCGCGTGTCCGGGCGCGGGCTCATGTGGCGGCATGTTCACGGCGAACACGATGTCCGCGGCGATCGAGGCGATGGGCATGAGCCTGCCTGGGTCCTCGACCATGGCGGCGGAGGATCAGGAGACTGCCGATGCCGCGGCCCGCGCAGCGGTGGTGTTGGCGGACGCCGTTCGCGCGCGCCGGCTGCCGCGCCAGATCGTCACGCGTCAGG
>DASZNX010000454.1:0-2963 GCA_035551075.1 Gemmatimonadales bacterium
ATGCGGGGACCGGTGCGGCAATTGGCGCGGCGAGTGGCGCGGTCGCCGGACGGCGCGCGCGCAAGAGAGCGGCGGCTCAGGCCGAGCAGGCCGGCGCGAATCAGGCGGTCGCGCAGGCCAACGACAAGATCTTGCAGTTCAAGAAGGCCATGACCGCGTGCCTCGAGGGCAAAGGCTACACGGTCAAGTAACGCGCGCTACAGAATCTTGTCCTGCACGACGACGCGGACCACCAGCGCGGTCAGAGCTCCTCTGCCCGTGACTGGGGTCACGCCGCTGTTCGTCCCCGTCGCGCTGATGCGAATCCATACCGTGTCCTTCGTGAACACAGCATTGATCGCCGAGCTCAAATCGCCGGAGATCGTGACGGGCACGGTATTGGTGCCGCTCACGCTCGTCGGCGGGACGTCGAGCGCTGACGGCGCCGACAGCGTACCGGCCGAATCCGCGGCAAAGTAAATCGAGAATCCGAGCGCGCCGCTTCCACCGGTATTGATCAGATTCGCGCTGCCGGTCGTAATGCGCACGGAGTCGACGACCGAGCTCCCGAAACCCGGCGGCAGTTGAAACTTCTGAAACGTCGACGCTGACGCCGACCCGCCAGGCGGAATGGCGTACGGGATCGTGTCCTTGCCCGTCCCCGCCATAAAGCTGTAGACGTCGACGTTGAAAATTGCCTTTCCCTGTCCGCAGCCGGTGACGAGCACCAGCAGCGCGGCCGTAGCAAGAGCCTTCATGGGTTGCCCCTCAATAGACCGAAATGGACGTTGCCATCGTCATCGCGCGTGTGTCGGCCAGCGTGTTGCTGTGGGTCCAGACGCCGACATCCAGGCCGAATGCGCCCATGCGCAGACCACCACCGAAACCGAATTGCAATTTCTTCCGCTGATCGCGCGCCACACCGCCGCGGACCGCAAAGGGCCCGTAGCGTTGCTCGGCGCCGACGTGAATGACCGTTCCGCGTCCGGCGTTGAAGACGTCACCGCCGACCGTCGTGCCGGTGCCCATGCGCAGGGCCGCGTTGGCGATGTAGCTGACCGGCAACTTCGTCGTGGACTCGACGTGGTTCGCCAGGATAGTCGTAGTGATCGAGTCGCCGTTCGCGTCGTACTGAATGCGCTGGATCTTCGTGTCGGGCCACGTGAGCTGGGCGCCGAGGTCGTTCGCGCCGACGCCGACTTCGAAGGGTCCGGAGATCCAGGCGACGCCGACGTCCGCCCCGACGCCGTGGCCGTTGGGTCGGTTCGACGTGTGCACGACGCCATCGAACAACACGGTGGGCGCAACGCCAAAGATCGGATTGCCGACGGTGAATCCGGCGGGACCGACGCCCCGCCCGTACGTCGCGCCGAAATAGTAGTGCGCGGCGGCGCCGAAGTAGAGACCGTCATCGGCGTTTTCGTTTGACTTCCCCGCGCTCGAATCGAGCGCCACCGGCGGATGCCACACGCGTCCTGCATAGCTCACGGTGGGCGAGAGTCCCGTCTGCGCAATCGCATCCGTCAAGATGGAGTAGCTCGAATCCGGGCGCACGGGAACCGTGTCTTTGAGGACGCTCTGCAGCGCCGAGTCGAGTGTGAAGCCGATGTTGTACTGAACGAATCCCATGACGCTGACGTGGACCGGCCCGACGCCCATTCCCAAATCAAGCAAGCGGCCGCTCGTGCCGATGCCGAACGTTTGATCGGGGATCAGCACTTTTGAGGCGCCGAGATCCATGATCAGCTCGTTCTTGCCGATCGTGAACTGGACGTCGTTGGTCGGCGCGGCGGGCTTCCTGATGTCGTAATAGAGCGGCGGATTCAAGACCAGATTGAGCAGCTGGACCGGATTGAACGCGGCCGAATCCGGGTTGAACATCGGATCGTGGGTCAGGTTGCTGATCGGGTGCAGCCGAAAGAAGTCGTACAGCCCGATCGGCACGGGAATCGTGATCTTCGGCGCGCCCGTCCCGCCGCCGCTGCGGTTCTTGACGGCCCGATAGGCAGGATTGAACCGGCTCGCGTTGCCGTCACGGCCGAGTGAGACCCCACCCATGCCGAGGCGGCGCGCATCGAATGAGATTTGCGCGTGGGCCGCCCGCGGAGCGAGCACGAGTACAGCCAGCGTAATAACGGCAACAGCGGTACGCACAGGGCACCTCGGACTTGGGGAAAACCGGGCCACCAACCTTGCACATTGTGGCCGTTTTTCCAAATCCGTGGTGTGAGCAACGTCACCCTAGGTCGTTTCTAGGCAGCCGTTTGGAGCGTCAGAGTGACCCGTGTCCCTTTGCCGGGCTCGCTTTCCAGGGTGATCACGCCCCCCCAGCTTTCGACCAGGCGTCGGGCAATTGCCAGCCCCAGGCCGGCGCCACTCGAGGTGGTGGAAAAAGTGGGTTCGAAGACGCGTGGTAAGGCCTCCGCGGGAATCCCTCGGCCGTCATCGGCCACGGTCAGTTGCCGGCCACTTGCTGCAATTTGCACCGTCACGCGTTTCGCATCGGCATTCCGCGCGTTCTCGAGCAGGTTCACGAGCACTTCTTTCACTTCGTCCTTTCGCGCCAGGGCCGGCACGCCATTGGAGGCGACGACTTCGAACTGGGTCGGCGAGCCGAGCTCGTAGAGCTGAACGACTTCGCGCGCCGTGGCCGCAAGATCGACGGGCTCGAGCGGCAGTTCCGCGTCCGATTGCGGCGCGCCGAAACGCGAAAACGCCCGCGCGATTCCGTCCAATCGATCGATCTCGGCGAGGATCCGCTCGGCCGTCTCGTCCAGGGTGGCATCGAACGCGGAAGACGGTTTCTTGTCGCGCACGCGCTGCAGGTGTTGAATGCCGAGCCGGATCGGGGTGAGGGGATTTTTGATCTCGTGCGCGACCTGGCGGGCCATCTCGCCCCACGCCAGCACGCGCGCGGCGCGCGCCAGCGCCGTCGCGTCGTCCAGCGCGATGACGCAGCCGTCGGGCGCCGCGCCGAGCAGCGC
>DASZNX010000455.1:0-3645 GCA_035551075.1 Gemmatimonadales bacterium
GACTTCCATTACCACGCGCCCGGCAATGCCAATCTCCGCGCGTTCAGCCCCGAGCTCGGCGGCCGTTGGGCCGTCAGCACGAATTTGGAAGCGACGAAGCGGCTCGGTCTGCCCGAGGGCGCGGAGCTGGAATTGTTTGCCGATGGTGGCATCGTCGATCATGAGGCCATACCGTCGACCTCAGGGAAGTCGTACACGGCGCTGTACGACGGCGGTGTGGGACTCGTGACGCATCATAAGATCAACGACCTCGGGTGGACGATGCGATTTGAACTGCCATTCGTCGTCAATCGCTGGGAGTATGCGGCCGACGGGACGGACCAGCGATTCGCCTTTCGCTGGCAAGTGAGTCTGGAGCCGACGTTTTGACCACGCACGACGCACGACGTACGACGCACGCTGATGTCTGATCGGCGGGTGTTCTTCCAGGAGACGATCGGCAAGCTCCTTAACCACGTGGTGGAGCGTGCGGAAAAGCGTGTGGCGCCAAAGCGCTGGTTTCGTCCGCCGGGCGCCGCGCCGGAAATGGCGTTCGTGGGGGCGTGCACGCGCTGCGGGGACTGCATCGATGTCTGTCCGGTGCACGCGATTCTCAAGATGCCGGCCAACGGCGGCGGGCTGGCGACCGGGACGCCGTATATCGATCCGTCGGTGCGCGCCTGTATGGTGTGCGCCGACATGCCCTGCGCGGCAGCATGCGAGACGGGGGCCCTCACCAAGGTCCCATGGGAATCGGTCCACATGGGCGTGCTCGAGCTCGACCCGCTGCGCTGCATCACGTTTCAGGGAGCGGCGTGCGGGGTGTGCGCGCGGGCATGCCCCGTTGGCGAGCGGGCGCTCGCACTCGACGATCGCGGCCGCCCGGTGTTGAAGCCGGAAGGGTGCGTCGGCTGCGGGGTATGTGTGACCGCGTGTGTGACCTCGCCGTCATCGCTCAAGTTGCGACTTGCATGATGCTCGATCTACAATTCCGCATTCCGCATTCCGCACTCCGCATTGTGGTACTATGACCGATCTCCCATACCGGGTCCCCAAACCGTGGGGCCACGAGATCATCTGGGCGAAGGCCGACCGCTACGTCGGCAAAATCCTCCACATCGAGCCCGGACATGTGCTGTCGCTGCAGTATCACAACCAGAAGGACGAGTCGATCTACGTGCTCTCCGGCGAAATCATCCTGCGGATTCAGCAGGGTGACACGCTGATCGAGCGCCGCGTGCGTGAAGGCGAAGCATTTCACATTCCACCCAAACAGATCCATCAGTTCGAGGCCGTCGTCGTATCCGATCTGCTCGAGGCATCGACGCCCGAGCTGGATGACGTCGTGCGGCTCAAGGATCGCTACGGACGGGTTCCTCCCAAATGAAAGTCATCATGCCGATGGCCGGCAAAGGCACTCGCCTCCTGCCGCTGACCAAGCGCGTCCCCAAGCCGCTCGTGAACGTCGCGGGCCGGCCGGTGATGGATTACGTGATGGACGCGCTGCAGCGCGCCGGCCAGCTCGACGAGCTGATCATCATCACCGGTCATCTGAAGGAGAAAGTCGAAGAGTACGTGCGCACGCATTACAAGATCCCGGCGCGGTTTATCGAGCAGAAGGTGCTCGACGGGACGGCCGGCGCCGTGAACCTCGCTCGACCCTTCGTCGACGGGCCAGTGATCGTGATCTTTGTCGACACATTGTTTGACGCCGATCTCTCGATTGTGAAGACGACCAAGGCCGACGGCATCATCTGGACGAAAGAAGTCGAGGATTATCAGCGCTTCGGCGTGGTCGTGACGGACAAGCAGGGCTACATGACCAAGATCGTCGAAAAGCCGAGCACGCCGATCTCGAAGCGAGCAAACATCGGTCTGCAATACGTGAAGGATTGGCGTACGCTGTTCGACGGAATCGAGCACGTCCTGAAGAGCCCGCCGGGGAAGGGGGGGGAGTTCTATCTCACCGATGCGTTTCAGTACATGGTGGATAAAGGAAAGAAGCTGCACGTGGAAGAAGTCGGCGGCTGGTACGACTGCGGCAAAGTCGACACGTTGCTCGAGACCAACGAGCATTTGTTGAAGACCGGCCGCGCCAGGAAGCCGGCCAAGGCGCCGACCGGCGTGAAGATCAAAGATCCGGTGTACATCGAGGACGGCGTTACGCTGAAGGATTGCGAGATTGGCCCCAATGTCGCGCTCGAATCGGGCAGTGCGGTCGAGAGCAGCACCATCGCCAACAGCATTCTGGGAAAAGGCGTACGCGTCAAGCAATCCAGCGTGCGCGGCTCGGTGATCGGCGACAAACAGGTGATCGACGGAAAAGAGGTGAAGGACTCCGTCATGGATGCCGGCGAGCTCGCGCCCGCGCGCTAGCCGTGGACGAATTCCTCGAGTTGTTCGATTACAATGCCTGGGCGAACCGCACGCTGTTCGACGCAGTCGCGCAGGTGCCCGATGAGCAATACTTCCGCGACCTGAAGAGCAGCTACGGCGGCATCCACGGCACCTTCTGCCACATCGTCTGGGCCGAGCAGCTGTGGCTGCACCGCTGGATGGTCCGGCCCAATCCCGCCGTTCCACAAGGAACCGATCTGCGATCGCTCGCCGAAGTCCGGAGCAGGTGGGAGCAGGTTGAAACAGAGCGCGCTAGGTACGTGGCGGGTATGACGGCCGCCCAGCTCGACGATACGCGACTCGTAAAACCTTCGAGCGGTGGGGAGTATGTTCATACCTTCCGCCAAATGTTTCGCCACTTCGTCAATCACTCGTCCTACCATCGCGGCCAAATTGTCACGTTCTTACGCCAGCTAGGCGCTCGGCCGCCGAGTACCGACCTCATCCTGTACTACCGCCGGAGGGGTTGACCGCAGCGGGGAACCAATTTTAGTTACTGACCGTTCAGTTACTAACTTTGGCCCCTATGCACACCATTACAAAACGCGCTAAACCCCGCTGGCGGCGCCGTAAAGACGCCCGGCCCGAAGAGATCCTGAGTGCCGCCCTCGAAGTCTTTGCCGATCGGGGATTTGCGGCAACGAAGCTCGAGGACATCGGGCGCCGCGCCGGCGTCACCAAGGGCACCATCTACCTCTACTTCGACAGCAAGGAAGCGCTGTTCAAGGCGCTCATCCGGCAGACTATCGTGCCCGTCATCGCGCAGGGCGAAGCGCTCGCGCAGACGTTCATCGGCAGCGCGCGCGACCTGTTCGAGCGGCTCGTGCGGGAGTACTGGCGGCTCGTTGGTGAGACGACGCTCGTGAACATCCCCAAGCTCATGATGGCCGAGGCGCGGAATTTCCCCGAGTTGGCTCGCTTCTATTATGAGGAAGTAGTCACGCGTGGCCACCGGCTCATGGCCGGAGTCATCGAGCGGGGTATCAAAGCCGGCGAATTTCGCCCCGTGAACGTGATGGTCGCGGCGAAGCTCGCCATGTCGCCCCTGATGCACGCCGTCATCGCGCGGAAGGCGTTCGCCGCCTGCATGCCCGAAGGCTTCGACGTCGCCAAGTACCTCGACACCCACATCGATCTCTACCTCCATGGCATCTCGGCTACTTCCAGCACTGCTGATCGCGTTTAGCGCGGGCGCGCTGTCGGCGCAGGCACCGGCGCCCGTTCGGCTCTCGTTCGCGGATGCCATCCGGCGGGCGACCGGCTCGATCC
>DASZNX010000456.1:0-2024 GCA_035551075.1 Gemmatimonadales bacterium
CCACGATGTACACCACGGCGATCATGATCACTTCGGCGAGCACCGAATTGCGCAGGCGGATGGTCGAGTCTATCGCCGCGCGAAACCGCGCCTCGGCGGCCTCCGGGATGAGCTCGCGATCCAGGAACTGCCGCGCGACGAAGCGCAGGCGCTGGTGCACGATGGACTCGGCGCCGACGAGCAGCGGTACGAACAGAAGAAAGCGCGCCTGCGTCTCGATATCCTGGAGAAAGGGAACTGCGACTTTCGGGCCGAGCGCCAGTCCCTGGACAGCCGACAACAGCAGTAACGGGAGCCAGCTGAGCGCCGTCACCGCGACGATCCGCTGAACCTGAAGCTCGAGCCCGGCGCCCGCGAGGTGCGCCCTGCGAAACAACTGGAACAGGGGGCCCCCAAGGACGACCGAGAAGTCGCCCGGGTCGCCGAGGAGGGTGGCGGCGGAAGGCCGGTCGGTCGAAGCGACCACCTTCGTTGCCAAGTGTCCGGGCCTCAGTCCTTCGTTTTCAAACACTGCACGTAGTAGACACCGTCGCGATTCTCGACGCCGTGCGTGTCGTGGCCGAATCCCGGAAAGCGCTTGTCCCAGGCGGCGAGCGCATTGAGGTAGCCCAGATACGGTCCATCGGCCGCGCCCGTGGCTTCCCCCGGCATGAGCATCGGGATTCCGGGAGGGTAGGGAACGACGCTCGTCGCCAGGATGCGGTTGGCCAGCTTGTCGAGCGGCACGTGTTCGATTTGATCCTTCACCAGATACTGGTAGGCCGCGTTCGGCGACATCGCCATTTTGGGAAGCGTAGAAAACGCCTCCGAGAGCCAATGGGTTTGCTTGGTCTCTTTCAGCATCGCGAACATCTGGTCCGCGAGATCGCGCAACCCCATGCCGCCGTAGACGGCCGGATAGGAGCTGGTGAGCTCGGGGAGCGTTTCGGACAGCGGCGAATTGTTGTCGTAGTCGCGCTTGAAATCGAGGAGCGCGTTGAGCAGCGTCCCCCACTTGCCCTTGGTGATGCCGATCGAGAAGAGAAACAGGATCGTGAAGTCGGTCGTCTTCTCGACCTCCACTCCGCGATGATGCAGGTACGCGGTCACCAGCGTCGCCGGAATCCCGCGCTTGTCGAGGCCGGTCTCGGTCACACCCGGCGTCACGATCGATACTTTGATCGGATCCAGCATGCAGTAGCCGTCTTCGAGGCCCTCGAATCCGTGCCACTCGTCGCCGGGGTGCAGCACCCAGACATCGGGCTCCGTCGCGAGGAAGTCCGGGTCCGCGTCCGCAAACGCCACGGTCTTGCCGTTCTTCCCCTGCTTCACCTTCTCCGGATTCCAGGTGTTGAAGAACCATTCCTTTTTGGCCGCGAATTCGCGGTGCACCCGTCCGATGGTTTGCCGGAACGCCACGGCCTCTTGAATCGACTCCGCGGTGATCGCGATGCCGCCCGGGCCATCCATCATGGCCGCGGTGACGTCGTTCGACACGATGATCGGATAGAACGGCGACGTCGAGGCATGCAGCATGTACGATTCATTGAAGCGCGAGTGCGGGATCGGGCTGCGCCCGTCGCGGATGTGGAGGAACGAAGCCTGGGATAGCGCCGCGAGCAGCTTGTGCGTCGAGTGCGTAGCGAAAATCGTCGGACCCGAGGTGTAGTCCTTGGCATCGCCGTACATGGCATGACGATCGCGGTACAAGGGGTTGAAGCGCGCGTAGGCATACCACGCTTCATCGAAGTGAATCCGGTCGACGCTCGGGTCGAGCAGCTCCGTCACGCGCCGCGCATTGTAGCAGAGCCCGTCATAGGTGGAGTTCGTGACGATCGAATGCACCGGGCGGGGGTCGATTCCCTTGGTGACGAGCGGGTTCGCCTTGATCGCGGCCTGAATCGCCTTGGGCGTGAGCCGCTCGGGAGGGATGGGACCGATGATCCCGTAGCGGTTGCGCACGGGAACGAGGTAGCTGGGAATCGCGCCGGTCATCACGAGACTGTGCTCGATCGACTTGTGACAATTGCGGTCGCACAGCGCGA
>DASZNX010000457.1:0-7014 GCA_035551075.1 Gemmatimonadales bacterium
CGCGGAGCGGTAAACGCTCGCGCAGGTAGAGAAACAACAACACCTGAGGCGATGCGAACAGCAACAAATAGATTAGTGCCATGCCATCCCGTACGCCGTGGCTTCTCATGTGGTTCTCGGCGCTCCTCGCTGCGCCGCTCACCGCGCAACGCTTGAGCCCCGTCGATCGCCAACTCGTGGCTGCCGGTGTCTGGGCGGAAGCGCGGTATAACTACGCTTACTGGGACGCCGTCCGCGCAAACTGGGACTCCGCCTTCAAGGCGGTGGTCACGTATGCTAACGGGCGTCCGACCGATCTCCAATTCTTCCGTCAGCTGTGCCGCTGGGGAGCACTCCTCAACGACGGGCAGTTGGAAATCCTTCCGCCGCCGGCGATCGCCGGCCGCATCGCCCGGCCACCCATCGTACTGCGCAGCATCGAGCGCAGACCATTCATTCTGGACTACGCCATGAACGACGAGATGCGGGTCGCGCGTCCCGTACGGCTCGCCGAGATCGTCGCGGTCCAGGGGATTCCCGCGGCGACGTGGATTCGTGATTCCGTGCTTCCAGAGATCGCCGCCCGAACGGAAGCGAGTCGCTGGGAGCGGGCGGTGGCGCGAATGCTCGAGGGCGAGCGCGGCACCGCCGTGCATCTGCTGCTCAAGCTGCCCGGCGGCGAGGAACGGGGCGCCAGCGTCACGCGGAGCGTTGCCCTCACCGCACGCTGGCCGATCGAGCTGCCGCCGATCGAAGCCGACACGTTACCCGAGGGCGCGATCTGGGTTCGGGTCAACTCGCTCGCCGATCCCGATGTGCTCCCGCAATTCGACCGAGCCGTATGGGAAGCCGCGCGCGAGGGCCCGCGCCATCGCGGAATCATCCTCGATCTGCGGGAGACGAGCTGGACACCCGGGGGCCGCGAGCAGGGCTACGCGATTCTTTCGCGCCTGATCGACCGCCCCGTCCTCACGTCGCGCTGGCGGACACCGCAATACCGGCCCGCCTACAGCGGGAGCGATACGCCGGATTCGACGGGCGCTTGGATGACCGCGCCATCCGATACGATCTGGCCGCGCACTCGACGCGAAGGGATCGCCTACAGCGGGCCCGTCGCCGTGCTCTCTTCGCCACGCACCGCCGGTCCTGCCGAGGACCTGCTGGTCGCGTTTCGTAACAGCGGTCGTGGATCCATCATCGGTGAGATCTCGGCGGGCAGCACGGGTCAGACCGCGGTCCTCAAGCTGACGGGCGAGTGGCAGCTACGCCTGACGGTCACGCGCGATGCGTTCCCCGACGGCACGGAATTCATGCGCACGGGAGTCGCTCCCGAAATCTCCACGGACGTCCGGGTAGACGATGTACTTGCCGGCCGGGACGCCGCGCTCGACCGGGCGCGCGAGTACCTCGCCGCGGCCGCGGCGCGGCGTTAGCTCTTCAACTGGGCGCGGAAGAACCGGATCGCCGCGTTCCACGCGCTGTCCGCAACCTCGGGCTTTTCGCGCGTGCGCAGGAAGCCGTGGCCCACACCGGGATAAATCGTGTACGGGTAGTCTTTTCCCGCCGCTTTCATCGCCGCCGCGGCATCCGGCAGGCCCGCATCGATACGGGCGTCATTCTCGGCGTACACGCCCAGGCCCTTCGCTTTGATCTTCGGCATGTCGGCGGCGTTGGGAGCTGGTCCGTAACACACCACGAAGGCCTTCAGCTCCGGCGCGTTGGTGGCGTAACGGAAGCTCTGCCCGCCACCCCAGCAGAAGCCGATGACGCCAATCTCACCGGCGCGCACCGGCTTCTGCTTGTTGAGGTAGGCGCGGGCCGCATCGAGATCCATCGTGATGGTGTCGGGGTTCAGGCCGGCAATCAACTTGCGCGCCGAGTCCGGCGATGCCGGCGTGCCACCACGGCGGGACAGGAGATCGGGCGCGATCGCCACAAAGCCATCCTTCGCAAGCTGCTCCGTGGTCTGCCGGATGAAATCCGACATACCGAAGATTTCGTGAATGACGATCACCGCGGGGGCGGGCTGAGGGCGCTCGGGGTAGGCGATATAGGCGGTGATTGTGTCTTTGCCGCTGAGATACTTGACGTACTCGGCGTGAATGTCGGAATGAAAAAGGGCGGTAAGGGGCGGTAGGGGGCGGTAGAACACCGCCGCGATCAGAACCGCACCGAAGACTATACCGCCACCTACCGCCGCATACCGCCTCTTACCGCCCATACGTGATCCTCCAGATTTTGCCGCCTGTGTCGTCACTCACCAGCAACGATCCATCCGGAAGCACCAATAAGCCTACAGGTCGACCCCAGCGCGAGCCATCGGGCAACTGCCAACCCACCACAAAATCCTCTACGCCCACCGCGCGCCTGCCCGAGCTATCGACTTTCACGCGTACGACCTTTGCACCCGTCGGAACCGAGCGATTCCATGAGCCATGCAGTGTCACGAACGCGTCGCCGCGGTAGTCGCGCGGAAACTGTGAACCGGTGTAGAAAGCGAGTCCGAGCGGCGCGGAGTGTGCCTGGATGGTGATTGCAGGCGGCTCGATCTGCGAGCAGTCGGCCGACCCATATTCGGGATTGGGCTTGCCCGGCAGATAGCACCGCGGCCAACCGTAGTCGCGGCCGTCCTTGATGATGTTCACGTGCTCTGGCGGCAGATCGTCACCCAGATTGTCGCGATCGTTGTTGCCTCCCCACAGCTCGCCCGTGTGGGGATTGAAAGCGAGGCCTACCGTGTTGCGCAACCCCTTCGCGAAGATCCGACCGCCGGTGCCGTCGACATTGAATTGACTCACGGCGGCGCGCAGCGAATCGCGCTCGTCGCAGATGTTACAGGATGACCCCACGGCGAGATAGAGCTTGCCGTCCGGTCCAAAGAGAATCGTGCGCGTCGAGTGCCCGCCCGACGGTATGCCGGAAATGACTGTCGCAGGTTTCGAGCGTCCGAGGGGGGGATCGAACCGCAGCACATCGCGCTCTTCGGCGACGTACATCGTGTCACCGAGGAACGCGATCCCGAACGGTCCATGCAATCCGCTCCGGACCGTGATGGTCGAGTCGGCGACGCCGTCGTGATTCGCATCGGTGAGCTTCACGATCAATCCGGACGCGGGCTGCGACGCGTAAATCGCGTTTCCCGGACCGAGCGCGAGATAGCGCACGCCGGGCAGTCGCTCGGCGAACAGCGCGACGTGAAATCCCGCCGGCACGCGCAACGCGTGATCCTGCCCGGCCGATTGTGGCGGGCTGCCGCACGCCATGGCGATGACCACGAGGCTAATTGCGGCTCGCATACACTCCCTCGAGGGCGGTGCGTCCAGCGGGCATTTTCTCCCGGCTCGCCAGTGCGTCGGCGGCCGCACGTTCAACCTCATTCGTGGTCTCGGCTTCTACCTCGGCCAGAACCTTCGCCGAGGTTCCGTCTTCCTTCAAGTACTCCTCATAGAGCCCGATCGGGTCGCGTTTGCCCCAGGTCGTAAACAATTCGGGTGGGAAGGTTTCACGTGCTTCGCGCTCGTCATGCGTCGCGTGCCCGCCCATGCGAAACGTTTCGGCGATGAGCAGCGCGGGCCCGTTGCCGCTCCGACACCGCTCGGCTGCGATGCGAGTCGCTGCGTAGGCATCGAGCACGTTGTTGCCGTCGAACACGGCACCCCACACACCGTAACTCGCCGGCCAATCCTTGAAGTCGGCCGGGAGATGATGCTGCTCGAGCCGGGTACCCAGCGCCACCTGGTTGTTCTCGATGATGAAGATCGCGGGCACATGCTGCACCGCGGCGAAATTCGTCCCCTCGTGCGCCGCGGCGGTTTTGGTGGAACCATCGCCCACCCACGTCAGCGCGACGCGCGGCTCTTTTCTGATCTTGAAGGTCAAGGCGATGCCGGTGATTACCGGCACCATGTCGCCGACGTGCGAGATCGGCTGCAACACGCCGTGCGGGAACGAGCCGACGTGGAGATCGCGGCCGCTGCTCGGCGAATCGGCGGTCGCGAGATAGGCGCGCAGCATGTCGGCGATCGGCATGCCCATTTCGCAACAGGCGGCCGCATTCCGAATCATCGGCGCCACGATATCGACGCCGCGCTGCAACGCGTGCACGGGTCCTACCGTCGTCGCTTCCTCGCCCGTGCCGAGCCACGCTTTGGAGATGACACCGGTGCGCACCCAGCGTTTGAGCTGGATGTCGTGCAGCCGCGCGCGGAGGAGGCCGCGGTAGAGCAGGAGCTTGGTATCAGGGCTCAGGGCCGAAACAATGGCAGCTCGGTCGGGATCTGTCTCGAGCGTTTTGCGAAATCCGGCCACCAGTTTCGGGTCCGGCTTCCAATCGACGTATTCGGGCGGGTCGAATGCGGGAAACCGCTTCACATCAGGAGAATCTTTCCTTCAGTTTGCCGAAGAATCCGCCGCCGCCGCCCTCGCCCCCACTTCCGCCCCCCGACGCGGCTGGCGATCCTGCCAGCGCTTCGCCGAACTCGATTGCGGTCGTGAAGCGATCATCCGGATTCGTCTGTAATGCCTTGACGAGCGCCTTCTCTACCGATTCCGGCAAATCGGGACGGAGCTGACGGATCGGTTGCGGCTGGCTCCGCAGCCGCGCGATCATCATTTCCTGCGCGTTGCGCCCCTGGAACGGCAATTTACCGGTGAACATCTCGAACGCGACGATGCCGAGCGCGTAGATGTCGCTACGCGCATCGAGCGGCTTGCCGCGAATCTGCTCCGGACTCATGAACTCAGGCGTGCCAAGAATGATCCCGGTGGCCGTCAGCTTGGCGATCGCCGGATCGGCGCGGCGCTCTTTCGCGAGGCCGAAGTCCATCACGACGGCATGTTCGGAATCGGCGCCCTCGTCTCGCACGAGCATCACATTTTCGGGCTTCAGATCGCGATGAATGATCTGGAGCTCATGGGCGTGATGGAGTCCCGCGCACATCTGCTGCAAGAGTCTCACGCCGCTGGTGACGTCCATGGGGCCGCCGCGCACTTCGCGGTCGGAAAGCAGCTCGCCCTTCAGGAAGGGCATGACCAGATAGATGAGGCCGTCCTCCGATTCGCCCAATCGCAGGATCCGGCAGACGTTCGGGTGATCGAGCCGCATGGCGAGCCCCGCTTCGCGCCGCAGCCGCTCGACCGAGCTCTTGTCCGACGCGAGTCGCGGGGACAGGACCTTAATCGCCACGGTGTCGCCGGTCGAGACCTCGCGGGCCAGGTAGACATACGACATTCCGCCTTCGCCCAGCTTCTTCAAGACTTCATAGCGCG
Source organism: Gemmatimonadales bacterium (assembly GCA_035551075.1). Lineage (GTDB taxonomy): Bacteria > Gemmatimonadota > Gemmatimonadetes > Gemmatimonadales > GWC2-71-9 > 20CM-2-65-7. The sequence continues at coordinate 5,248 of DASZNX010000457.1, forward strand.
CGTCGAGAATCTGATTGGAGAGCGTGGACGCGCGGTCCAGGCCACCGCCTTTGCTGGGCGGCAAGGGCGTTCGCACGCCGGTGTTGCTCCCGCTCTTGGGGGGCGGCGGCGCGGCCGGCCTCCGCGACTGGATCTCGACCAGCATGCTGCCGTCTTTCGGGCAAAACCGCGCGCTGCTGTCCGTATACACGGACCCGCATTTGGGGCACCGGCGCTCGCTCATTGCCGGACCAAGTTGCGTCCTTCGTTCTTGGCGCGATAGAGGGCCTGATCGGCGAGTGATACGAAGCTGTCGGCGCTGTGAATGCGGTCGTCGGGGAAGGACGCAAGGCCGATGCTGATCGTGAGCCGCAGCGGATCCTCACCGGGGTCGGCGAAGTCGCGCGCCATGACCCGCCGGCGCAGCCGCTCGGCGAAAATCGCGGCGCCGTGCGGCGCCGTCTCGGGCATGACGATGACAAATTCCTCGCCGCCGTAGCGCGCCACGATGTCGACGGACCGGGCTTCGCGCTTCAGCAGCTCGCCGATCTGCCGGAGCACCGAATCGCCGGCGATGTGTCCGCGGGTGTCGTTGATCGACTTGAAGCGATCGATGTCCGCGAGCAGAACCGTGAGTGCCAGGTTGTAACGCCGCGCCCGGTCCAGCTCCTGCGCGAGCGCCTCCGCCAGCGCGCGCCGGTTGGTGAGACCGGTGAGCGCATCCGTCGCGGCAAGTTTTTCGAGCCGCTGCTTGTCGGAGACCGCGGTCTCGAAGTCGTAGGCCTTCTCGATCGCCGATACCGCCGTCTTGATGACCGTCTCGGAGAACTGCGCATCCGCCTTGGTGAGCGGCGGGTCGTCGCCGGTGGTGCGCAGGAAGAAGACTCCCGTCTGCTGATCCTTCATCCAGAAGGGCAGCGCGACCGCCGAGCGGGTCGGCACGGTGATGCCCTCACGCTCCCAGCGACGGCGCTCGTCCTCGTACAGCGGATCGGAGGCGACATCCTCCACCAGCACGAGCCGGCCCCCCGAAACCGCCTTGCGAATTTCGGGATACTTTGCCAAGTCGATCTGCAGATTCCGCAGCATGGGATTTTCATAAGCCGCCACGACCACGCCCTGCTGGTCGCCCGGCTTGGCGAGCACCATCGAACACTTCGAGATGTTGAGCGCGCGCGCCACGCGCCGGACCAGGATGTTATAGATCTCGTCGGGCTTGAGCGAATCGGTGACCTCGTGCAGGATATCGACCATCGCGGCGCGGTTCCGTGCTTCGTCTCGCGCCTGCGCCAGCGCTTTGCCCACACGGATGTGCGCTTCCACGCGCGCGAGCAGCTCGCGCACGCGGAACGGCTTCGAAATGAAGTCGGCCGCGCCGAGCCCCAGCGCCCGTACCGTCGCCTCCTCGGGCGGCATGGACGACACCATGAGGACCGGCAGGTCTTTGTACCGCTCGTCCTGCTTCAACCGCTCGAGCAGCTGCAGGCCGTCAACCTTAGGCATCATGATGTCGAGCAAGAGCAGCGCCGGCTTGATCTCATCGAGCTTGGCAAACAGGCCGTCGCCGCCCGGGCACACCGCGACCTCGTAGCCATTCTCCTTCAGAATCCAGGTCAGCGTCTGAACGAGCGAGGCGTCGTCGTCGGCGACCAGGACGCGCGTTGAGGCCATCAGTCTTTGACCTCGAGCAGCGAGGGATCGACGTTGCCGCCGCTGACGATCAAGACCGTCGTGCGGGAGCGCGGCAGCAGGCCGGTGAGCAGCGCGGCCGTCGTTGCGGCACCGGAC
>DASZNX010000458.1:0-1786 GCA_035551075.1 Gemmatimonadales bacterium
GGCACTATGGACAACACTGCCATCGGCTCCACGTCGTGCACGCGTCGTCGTTGGCGATGGCAGTGTTGGGTTCTTCGGGAATTGTTGGGATTTGGCGTGACAAGGAGCGAAAGTCATCGCATGCTCCAGACATCTCCGTCAGGGCAGCGAGGTGGATATGGCGAGCGACGACTTTCGCGCGTTAGTCGCATGGGCGGGCGGCTGGGAGGGGTTTGAAATCGCGCACTGGGCGACGGAAGAGGAGCTCGAGCCCGATGCCTTCGGCCTCCCGGCGAAGCGCCTCATCATTGAGCTCCGGCCGCATCCGGAAGCCGTTAGGCGCTGCAGTCGGTGCGGCAACGCGGTCACCGTGGTGCACGATGTGACCCCCCGCCGCGTGCGCGATCTGCCGCTGATGGGGCGCGACGTGTGGCTGGTCGTGCCGCAGGCGCGCGTGGAGTGTCCGCGCTGCGGCCGCATGCCGGAACAGATCGCGTGGCTCGACCGCTATCAGCGCGTCACGCAGCGGCTCGCCGAAGCGCTCGCGCGCCTCGCGCAGGAGTTCAGCGTCCAGGCCGTCGCGCGGCTGTTTCATGTCGATTGGACCACGGTCAAGGTCGCCCATCAGCGCGCGCTCCACGCGTGGCTCGGGCCGCTGGAGACGAGCGATCTCGCCGGCGTGCGGCAGATCGCGATTGATGAGTTTGCGCTCCACAAAGGCCAGACGTATGCCACGCTCGTGGTCGACGTGGCCACGCGGCGGGTGCTCTGGGTGGCCCGCGGGCGGCATGCCGAAGCGCTCGACGGCTTCTTCGCCGCGTTAGGCCGACGGGGGTGTGCGCAGCTCGAGGCGGTGGTGATCGATCTCGCGCGCCCGTTCGTCAAGGCGGTGCGCACGCACTGTCCGAACGCCGCCATCGTGTATGATCTGTTTCATGCCCTCCAGCGCTACACGGCGCAGGTCCTCGATCGCGTGCGCTTCGATGAAGCGAACAAGATTGCGCGCCCCGAGCGCCACCGGGCCCGCGCCGCCATCGAACAGCGGCGCCGCCATCTCACCGGCAAGGGCGTGCGCTGGCTCTTGCTGCGCGCCCGGTCGAATCTGCGCACGCCCGCCGACCGCGTGCGCTTGGACGAACTGCTCGCGGCCAATCATGCGCTGTTTGTCGTGTACGTCTTGAAGGAGGACCTGCGCGCCCTCTGGAAATATCGCCGCCCAGCGGCAGCAGCGCGGGCGTGGCGCGACTGGTATCAGCGCGCGTGCGAGAGCGGGATCGCCGCGCTCGTGCGGTTCGCCCACCGGCTCGCGCGCGAGGCCGACTACATCATCAACCATGCACAGTTTCCGCTGCACACCAGCCTCTTGGAAGGCATCAACAATAAGATCAAAGTCATGAAGCGGATGGCCTACGGTTACCGCGACGATGAGTACTTCTTCCTCCGCATCCGCGCTGCATTTCCCGGGAATTCCTGAAGAACCCAGTATCGCCATAGCTGTCCCTGCGGATCCCCCGCCCACGATCACCCAGTGTGCCACGCCCGGTCGGTTCGATTCTTCATTCGTGTTTGTTCCGCTGGGCGTAGAGATAGCCATGCCGTGAGCTCCAGCTGACCCGTAGCTCGATCGAACCGCCGACGCGATCGACAAACGTCGCCGCAAGCAACATCGCAAGTACGCACCTCGTCGGGGATCGCGGGCGGGGGCCTGGAGGGGCAGCTATGGCAATACGGGGTTCTTCAGGAATTCCCGGGAAATGCAGCGCGGATGCGGAGGAAGAAGTACTCATCGTCGCGGTAACCGTAGGCC
>DASZNX010000459.1:0-2300 GCA_035551075.1 Gemmatimonadales bacterium
CGCGACTGGTCCGCCAGGCGCGCTGATTCCCCGCCACGTGGCCATCGCCGTGCCGAGGTCCTTGCACGCTGCGCCATAGGCCGCCTGCATCGCCGGCGTGGGCGCGATGTCGGCCGTCTCGAGCGTGGTCATTGTCCGCCGGAGCGTCTCGTTCACACCAACGAATGTCGGTGGTGGAGGACCTGGCCGAAATGCGCCCCCGCCGCCCCCGCCGCCACCAAACGCACCAGGAGTACGACCGGGCTCGCCGCCGACAGCGACGAGCGTCGAGTCAAAAGTTTTCGCCGCGGCGACCACCGCCGCGGGCTGCGAACTTGCGGTGTCCGTGGCGACCGCTGCGCGCAGCGCGGCGATCTGCTGGTAACTATCCCACGACATCTGCATAGCGGCGACCACGCGCATCTGCAGCGCGTACTGCGCGCGCACGTCCGCCGGCGAGGCCGGTGAGCGCGGATCGTTCACGACCGTCACCGGCTGCGTATATGCCTTGCCGTCGACTGTGAGGCGCAGTGTGTACCTACCCGGCGGGACCAGCGGCCCCACTGGGGAGGGCGGCGTGGCCCCCGGATTGGCGTTGATCTCGAACGTGTGGGTGAACGCCGGCGGCGCGTCGGCCCGCAAGTCCCAGTTCGTGCGATTGCCTCCCATTTCGGCGGGCAGCCGGAACGGCGGCGCGATCCAGAAGTTGGGCTCGGGTGGCTGGGCGGCCTCTTTCACCGGCTCTACCGGACCGCTCGTCATATGCCGAACGATCTTCCCTGAGGCATCCAGCACCTCGAGCGTGATCGGATCCGCGGCTGCGGGCTTCGTCGCGAGCGTGTAGTAGATGATTGCACCGTCCGGCGGATTCAGCGCATGCGGCACCTCGGGCGGGAACGGCGTGTCGTTGCCGACATTGCGCCGCACCCGCACCGCCTCGCCTGGAGCAAAGAGGTGCGTGCCACTCGTGCCACTCGTGCCGACGGTCATTTGCCGTAGCGGCGAAATGTCATCCAGCACCCAGATGCCACGGCCATAGGTGCCGACAACCAGATCATTGCCGTGAATCACGATGTCGCGGTACGACGTGTTGGGAAGATTGAGCTGCAACGACTGCCAGTGATCGCCATCGTCGAACGAGACGTACATGCCGCTCTCGGTCCCCGCGAACAAGAGCCCGCGCGTCTTCGGATCCTCGCGCACCACCCGCGCAAACGACCCACTCGGCTGCCCCGTCGCGAGGCCGTTCGTGATCAGCGACCAGCTTTTCCCGTAGTCGCGCGTGCGATAGACGTATGGCGTGTAATCGCCCGTGTTGAACAGCGCGAATACGACATAGGCCTCGGCCGGATCAAAGTGCGACGCCTCGATCGCCAACATGTCGGCGCGATTCGGCACGCCCGGCATGCTCGCGATACTCACGTCGCTCCACGTCTTCCCTTCATCCTGCGTCAACTTGATGAGGCCGTTGTTCGTACCGACCCAGATCTCTCCCCGTTTCATGGGCGAGAGCGCCATCGACTGAATTGTGCCGCCCACGAGTAACCCGGGCTTTCCTCGAAGGCTGTCCGGGGTGGGCACAGTGTCCTTGGGATAGCCCAAGTCGGGCGAGATCTTCGTCCAGTGTGCGCCGCCGTCGATTGACGTCATGACGAACTGGAAGCCCGCGACGAGTTCGCGCGGATTCCACGGCGCAAAGGCAAGCGGCTGCGAGATCGAATTGCGGGCGTGGAGGTTGGGATCGATTTGCGGGCTCACGTCGATCCACTGCTCGCTCGGATAACTGATCTTGAAGATGCCGACACCCGACGCGTATACGACGTTCGGGTTCGTAGGATCGGGCGCCTCGCTCCCCCATTCCCAGCCCGGCACGGGATTCCAGTCGAGCGGAGTGATGGCGCCCTGATTGCCGCGCAGCCGCGTACGGATGGCGCCCGCATCCTGCTGCGACGCGTAGACGTACGGCGGCCACGAATTGTCGACCGCGATGTGATAGACCTGCTCGACCGACTGGTTGTACCAGGAGCTCCACGTCGCGCCGCCGTCGAGCGTGACGATGGCGCCTTGGTCGTAGCCGAACAGCATCCGCTGCCCATTGGTCGGATCGATCCATAACTGCTGCGGATCATCGCCGCCGGGCGCGCCCTTGAAGCCGGTGAACGTGTTGCCGCCGTCGGTCGACTTGTAGCTTGCTGTATTGACAGTGTAGACGATGTCGGGGTTCTTGGGATCGACGTACACGCCGCAGTTGTAGCCGCCCTGACCGTTGCGGATCCGTGTGTCGGTTGAGTCCATCTGTCGCCAGCTCGCGCCGCCGTCAT
>DASZNX010000460.1:0-1872 GCA_035551075.1 Gemmatimonadales bacterium
GCCCGGTCTTCTGGTCAGTGGTGCTGGTTCGGGCGTATCCGACGATCATGTCCGGCCTGCGAGTGTCCGATGACGTTAAGACATCATAGGCCACACCGTCCGAAAGTACAAGACCTATTCTTGTGGGACACTTCCGAGCCACGTTCCTGGGGTTTGGGGCTGTCCTGGTAGGGCAAGCCCTTGTGGGACAGGGGCGCGGCAGCACGTTTATTTGTCCGTGGGACGTTCAATCATAAGTGGTAGGCTGGCGCGCCACTTAGCGACGTGTTTCGAAATGGGCGATTGGCTAAGAAGCTTCGATGCGTCGGGGCAGCGGTAATGCTGATCCAGCGAGGGAATCCGCCGCTCCACAGTTGAGTGAGACATCCCGTAAGCGGACGGTATCCGCTGGAGGGATGGTCGATGGGAGAACGTACGAGGGAGCGGCCGGGCGTCGCGGAGCGACCGCAAGAGTCTGGCGCCGCGGCGCCCGGCCGCGGTGGACGGATGTCGCGGCAGCGCAAGAGGGACGCCGTGCTCCGTCTTCTGCGCGGCGAGGACCTGGAGACGGTGTCGCGTTCGCTTGGCGTCACCGCTGCGACGCTGACCTCATGGCGTGACTCGTTCCTGGCTGCCGGTGAAGCGGCCCTGACGAGCCGTCCCGCGGATGGCGAGACGCTGGAGAGCGAGCGGCTGAAGGCGCGGCTCGGCGAAATGCTGCTCAAGCACGAACTGCTGGAGCAGAAGATCACCACGCTGGAGGGTGGGCGCCCTTTGGTACGGCGGAGGTGGAAGCGATGAGCCGCACCATCTCCCCATCCAGCGGCAAGTCGTATGGGCTGGCTCTGGTCTGCCGCACCTGGCGTATCCCGCGCGCAACCTTCTACCGCCACCAGGGTCCGCCGCGGATAGAGCCACCGCAGCGCCGCGGCCCGGTCGGGCCGATGCCGGATGCAGCGTTGCTCGCCGCCATTCGCGCCGTCATCACCGCAAGCCCATTCCACGGCGAAGGCCACCGAAAAATCTGGGCGCGGCTACGGGTCGCTGGTGTGCGAACCTCGAAACGCCGGGTGCTGCGGCTCATGCGCGAGAACAATCTGCTTGCCCCGTCACGGGTTGGGTCGCCGCGCGGCCCGCGCAGCCACGATGGGACCATCATTCCTGATACGCTGGACACGATGTGGGGCACCGACCTGACCACGACGATCACCGGCGAGGGCCCGGCAGCGGTGTTCGTCGCCCTCGACCACTGCTCGGTCGAGTGCGTCGGCATCCACGCCGCGCCGCGAGCGACCCGCTTCGAGGCGCTCGAACCGATCCGCCAGGGCGTCCGGGAGTATTTCGGCGGTTTTGCCCAGAATATAGCGCGCGGCCTTTCGGTCCGTCATGACCATGGATCGCAATACATGTCCGACGCCTTTCAGAAGGAACTCGAGTTCCTCGGCGCCGAGAGCTCACCCGCCTTCGTCCGCTCGCCCGAAGGAAACGGCTGCGCCGAGCGATTCATCCGAACGCTGAAGGAGAACCTCTTGTGGGCACGCAGCTTCGATACGATCGAGGAGCTGCGGCAGGCTCTGCTTGCGTTCCGTCAAACTTACAATGCGACCTGGCTGATCGAGCGACACGGCTTCATCACACCAACAGCCTTCCGACAAAACCAGCTTCAACCCGCGGCTCTCGCCGCGTAGCCTCGAACTCGGTGTCTCATCAACTGCGGGCGATACAGCCTCAATCTGCGCTTCTATGTCCGCCCATACCGTCTCTTGCTCTCGCAGTTTGGCTAGCCACAAAAAGGCGTGGTCGCACGTCGCGTGATTCGAAGCGAAATTGAGGCTCGTCTCATCGAAGCAGCCGGGGAGATCGGGATCGTACGCCATGGCGGCATGTTAGTGC